>NZ_JBSAXD010000119.1:0-549 GCF_053427715.1 Burkholderia sp. MR1-5-21 | reverse complement strand
TCCGATCGCCTGATCATGGAAAGCGATCCGTACTGCCTGATCGAAGGGATGATCATCGCCGGCATCGCGACCGGCGCGACGATCGGCTACATCTACGTACGCAGCGAATATCCGCACGCGATCGCGACCCTCGACGCGGCGATCGCACGGGCGCGCGAAGCCGGCTGGCTCGGCGAGCGCGTGCTCGGCTCCGCGCACGCGTTCGAGCTGCACGTCGCGAAAGGCGCGGGTTCGTACGTCTGCGGCGAGGAAACGGCGCTGCTCGAATCGCTCGAAGGCAAGCGCGGCGTCGTGCGCGCGAAGCCGCCGCTGCCCGCGCTTGCCGGCCTGTTCGGCCAGCCGACCGTCATCAACAACGTGATCACGCTCGCGACCGCGCCGGTGATCTTCGCGCGCGGCGCCGCGTTCTACCGCGATTACGGGATGGGCCGCTCGCGCGGCACGCTGCCGTTCCAGCTCGCCGGCAACATCCGGCACGGCGGCCTCGTCGAGCTCGCGTTCGGCGTCACGCTGCGCGAGCTGCTGTTCGAATTCGGCGGCGGCACCGCG
>NZ_JBSAXD010000118.1:0-563 GCF_053427715.1 Burkholderia sp. MR1-5-21 | reverse complement strand
GGCGAAGCGGATATCGTGATCGCGGGCGGCCAGGAAAACATGAGCGCGGCGCCGCACGTGCTGCCGGGCTCGCGTGACGGGTTCCGGATGGGCGACGCGAAGCTGGTCGACACGATGATCGTCGACGGCCTGTGGGACGTCTACAACCAGTACCACATGGGCATCACGGCGGAGAACGTCGCGAAGGAATACGGGATCACGCGCGAAGAGCAGGATGCGTTCGCGGCGTTGTCGCAGAACAAGGCGGAAGCGGCGCAGAAGGCCGGCCGCTTCAACGACGAGATCGTGCCGGTGTCGATCCCGCAACGCAAGGGCGAGCCGCTGCAGTTCGCGACCGACGAGTTCGTGCGTCACGGCGTGACGGCGGAGTCGCTGTCGGGGCTGAAGCCGGCGTTCACGAAGGACGGCACGGTGACGGCGGCGAACGCGTCGGGGATCAACGACGGCGCGGCGGCGGTGCTGGTGATGTCGGCGCAGAAGGCGGCGGCGCTGGGCCTGACGCCGCTCGCGCGGATCAAGGCGTACGCGAACGCGGGCGTGGATCCGAGCGTGATGGGGATGGG
>NZ_JBSAXD010000117.1:0-584 GCF_053427715.1 Burkholderia sp. MR1-5-21 | reverse complement strand
CTGATCGCCGCGGGCGTCTACCCGAACCCGGTGCCGCACGCCGATTTCGTCACGACCACGACGCACAAGAGCCTGCGCGGCCCGCGCGGCGGCGTGATCCTGATGAAGGCCGAGTACGAGAAGCAGATCAACTCGGCGATCTTCCCGGGCATCCAGGGCGGTCCGCTGATGCACGTGATTGCCGCGAAGGCCGTCGCGTTCAAGGAAGCGCTGTCGCCGGAATTCAAGGCCTACCAGCAGAAGGTGGTCGAGAACGCGCGCGTGCTGGCGGAAACGCTCGTCAAGCGTGGCCTGCGCATCGTGTCGGGCCGCACCGAAAGCCACGTGATGCTGGTCGACCTGCGCGCGAAGAACATCACCGGCAAGGCAGCGGAAGCGGCGCTCGGTGCCGCGCACATCACGGTGAACAAGAACGCGATCCCGAACGATCCGGAAAAGCCGTTCGTGACGAGCGGCGTGCGCCTCGGCTCGCCGGCGATGACGACGCGCGGTTTCGGCCCGGCCGAAGCCGAGCGGGTCGGCAACCTGATCGCCGACGTGCTCGAGAGCCCGGAAGACGCGGCAACGATCGAGCGCGTGCGCAC
>NZ_JBSAXD010000116.1:0-587 GCF_053427715.1 Burkholderia sp. MR1-5-21 | reverse complement strand
TCTTCCGGGTAGTAGCTCTTCTTGAAGCGCTCGGGGTCGCCCCAGATCGTGCGGATCATCGCCGGCCACGGACGCTTGACGACCAGGATCCCGCCTTGGCCGTTCGGCACGTCCTGGCCCGTCTCGTCGACCACCGCCGCGATGATGCCCGGCAGCGGCAGCGTGCACGAACCGGGCACGGTCGGCGTCGCGCCCGGCAGCGGCGTGATCATGTGACCGCCCGTCTCGGTCTGCCACCACGTGTCGACGATCGGGCAGCGCGCCTGGCCGACGTGCTTGTGGTACCACATCCACGCTTCGGGGTTGATCGGCTCGCCGACGGTGCCGATGATGCGCAGGCTCGACAGGTCGTAGCTCTTCGGGTGGACCTTGTCGTCGGCCTCGGCCGCCTTGATCAGCGAGCGGATCGCGGTCGGCGCGGTATAGAACACGCTGACCTTGTGATCGCCGATCATCTTCCAGAAGCGGCCGGCGTCCGGATAGGTCGGCACGCCCTCGAACACGACCTGCGTGCCGCCGCACGCGAGCGGACCGTAGGTGATGTACGTGTGGCCCGTGACCCAGCCGATGTCGGCCGTGCACCAGAA
>NZ_JBSAXD010000115.1:0-592 GCF_053427715.1 Burkholderia sp. MR1-5-21 | reverse complement strand
ACGCTGAACAGGCTCGCGCCGCCCGTGTTCGACAGTTGATTCGTTGCGTAGAGATTCAACTGATTGGCGGCAGCGAAGACGGCAGCGGCTCCGGTGTTCGTGATCGTATTCGCGTTCGCCGTGACGTTGCTGCCGATCACGGTTCCCGTATTGTTCAACGTCGCGCTATTGGTCGTGACCGCATCGCCTTCGATGCGGCCCGCGTTATCGATCGTGCCGTTATTCGCGTTGACCGTCGTCGCCGCCGAATTCAAACCCGCGCCACTCCGGTTTTCGACGTTCGTCGCATTCACCGTAAGCGCGCCGTTCGCATCCAGCACGCCTTGGTTCGTCAGCTTGCCCGATGTGGTGAACGTGAAGTCGCCGTTCGCATGAAGCTTGTTTTTCGTTGTCTGCGTGTAGTCGCCGCCGAGGGTAATCGTACCGTTGCGACCAGCGATAATCGAACCGTCGCCAGTCAACGTACCCGTGGTCAACATCAGGTCTTGATCGCTGCCGATCGCGCCATTCTGGTTCGCAAGCGTGCCGGTCTGAATCGACACACTGCCACCGCTGCCTGCGTCATTGCCGATCTTGCCCGACGTATTGTCGA
>NZ_JBSAXD010000114.1:0-606 GCF_053427715.1 Burkholderia sp. MR1-5-21 | reverse complement strand
CGAAGCGCCCCCTGGATCAGCGACCTTCCCGATTGCATTCTTATTTTTCATCAGAGACGAAAGCCATCATGTCCCTTATCCGAATCCGGAAAAAGCTGCTCGACATCGAAAGCATCTATCACGAGGGTGGTCCGTCGCGCGCAGCCCCCATCAAACAAGGTTCGATTGCGGTTGTGATCGAGAATCCTTATGCAGGTCGCTATGTCGAGGACCTGTCAGAGTTGGTCGAGGACGCGCGTGCCATGGCCAACGAGCTCGTACCCGAACTTGTCGCGGCCCTAGGAACCGTGGACTCGATCCAGACCTATGGCAAGGGCGCGATCGTCGGCGTGAATGGCGAACTGGAGCACGGCGCGATCTGGCACGAGGCCGGGGGATGGGCGATGCGCGCGGTACTCAAGCATGCGAAATCGATCGTGCCGGCGGCAAAAGTAGTTGCAGTAGCGGGAACTCGCCTGCAGGTTCCACTCCACCACGTTGAGGCGTGCTACGTGCGCAGCCACTTCAATACGATGGATGTGGGCGTGATCGACGGTCCTCGTCCGAACGAATTGCTCTACGCACTGGTGATGGGTACGGGTACGCGCGTGCATGAGCGACTCGGTG
>NZ_JBSAXD010000113.1:0-608 GCF_053427715.1 Burkholderia sp. MR1-5-21 | reverse complement strand
TTGATTGCGTCGGTGCTCGTCGACGAGATCACGCCGGCCGCGACGTTTTGCAGCTGCCGCTCCTGGCCGGCAGCGCCAACCGATACGACGCCGTTGGCCGCACTCGCCAGGCCAGCCGCGGTCCCGCCGTACAGCGCGGTCGTTCCCGTGTTCGGCGCCGCCGTCTGGCTGCCGGCGCCGAGCGCGACGCTGTTTGCCAAGGTGGCGCTCGCACCGGCGCCGAGTGCCAACGCATTGATCGCGCTGCTTTGCGCACCCGAACCGAGCGCGACGCCGCCTGCGTTCAGCGCAGTCGCATTCGCACCCTGTGCGATCGACTGCGCGCCGGCCGCCGTCGCACCGCTGCCAAACGCGATCGCGTCCGCCTGCGCCGAACTCGCGGCCTGTCCGATTGCCACGCCACCGGGCGCGGTCGAATCGACGATCGCGCCATTGCCGATGCCCACGCCGTTGTTGCCGTTGACGACGGTCGTCGGGCCGACTGCCACCGAATCCGTTCCGACCGCGAGCGAGTCCGCTTGGGTCGAATTCGCATGGAAGTACTTCTGCCCCGTCACCGCAAACGATGCAAGCGCACCGGCCAGCTGACGCACCGTGACCGCGTCCTG
>NZ_JBSAXD010000112.1:0-614 GCF_053427715.1 Burkholderia sp. MR1-5-21 | reverse complement strand
CCCATGTCGCACGAGCCCTGCACGTTGTTCTGGCCGCGCAGCGGGTTGACGCCGACGCCTTCGCGGCCGATGTTGCCGGTCGCCATCGCGAGGTTCGCGATGCCCATCACAGTCGTCGAGCCTTGCGCATGCTCGGTCACGCCGAGGCCGTAGTAGATCGCGGCATTGCCGCCCGTCGCGTAGAGGCGCGCGGCGGCGCGCACCTGCTCGGCCGGCACGCCCGTCACGTCCGCCGTTGCTTCCGGCGAATTGTCGGCGCGCGAGACGAAGTCGCGCCATTGCTCGAATGCGCGCGTCTCGCAGCGTTCGGCGACGAACGCTTCGTCGACGAGCCCTTCGGTGACGATCACGTGCGCGAGCGCGTTGACGATCGCGACGTTGGTGCCGGGGCGCAGTTGCAGGTGGTGCGCGGCCTTCACGTGCGGGCCGTCGACCACGTCGATGCGGCGCGGGTCGATGACGACCAGCTTCGCGCCTTCGCGCACGCGCCGTTTCAGGCGCGAGCCGAACACGGGGTGACCGTCGGTCGGGTTCGCGCCCATCACGACGATCACGTCGGCCTGGCCGACCGACGCGAAGGTCTGCGTGCCGGCCGATTCGCCGAGCGTCGTCTT
>NZ_JBSAXD010000111.1:0-620 GCF_053427715.1 Burkholderia sp. MR1-5-21 | reverse complement strand
CCAAGGTCGTAGGCGGCCTCGAGCAGCGTGAGGTCCATCTTCACGAGGTGCGCGTACAGCGGCATCACCATGAACGGCAGGTACGAATAGACCATCCCGATGTAGACGCCCGCATCGCTGTGGTAGAGCCGCAGCGGCGTGTGGATGATGCCGAGCGCGATCAGCGCGTGGTTCAGCAGGCCGTCGTCCTTCAGGATGCCGATCCATGCGTACACGCGGATCAGGAACGAGGTCCAGAACGGCAGCATCACGGCCATCATCAGCACGTTGCGCGTGCCCGGTTCCGAGCGCGCGATGAAGTACGCCATCGGATAGCCGATCAGCAGGCAGAACAGCGTCGACACCGCGGCCATCTTCAGCGAGCTCAGATAGGTCGCGACGTACAGGTCGTCCTGCAGCAGGAACGCGTAGTGGCCGAGCTGGATCGCGAAGTGCACGACGCCGTCCTTGACCTGCATCAGCGCCGTGTACGGCGGGATGCCCATCATCTGGTCGGCGAAGCTGATCTTCAGCACCAGCACGAACGGCACCGCGAAGAAGATCGTCAGCCACAGGAACGGCACGCCGATCGCGACGCTGCGCCCGGACGGCAGGAAGCGCGACAGCACCGCGAACCGGCG
>NZ_JBSAXD010000110.1:0-625 GCF_053427715.1 Burkholderia sp. MR1-5-21 | reverse complement strand
GCGTTCTTGCCCGACGTATTGCCGTGCGTGCTGTAGTTCATCCCGCCGTCGCCCGTCGTCACGCCGGCGCTGAAGCCGCCCGACTTCGCATCGTAGTTCGACTGATTCTGAATGTCAGAGAACGAGAGCGAACCCGTCGTCAACGAATTCCTCGATGCATCCGCGTCGCTGGCAATCACCGTTCCTTTCAGATCGGTATTGCCCTTGACGTTGATATTGAACCCGCCGTCCCCCGCCTGAATCCCGGCTTGCTCATTGACACCCGCATAACTGCCCGACGCATTACCCTTGCTCTGGCTGAAGTTCGCGCTGGCACGGCCTTGGCTAATGCTGAAGCCACCGCCCGTACTCGACTGATGCGCGGCGCTCGTCAGCGTGTCCTGCACGCTTGCGATGTTCAGGTTGCCACCCACGTCGGCATTCACCAGATTGCCGCTGACGTTCGCCCCGATGAGGTTCGTATCACCGCCCGAGATGATCGTCACGGCATTCGCCACGTTCACATGGCTGTTGTTCTGCGTTGCCAGATCGCTGTTCCCGTCGCCATGTGCCTTCGACATCGCCGCCAATACGCCGAACCCTCCCGTGCCGACCGATGCGCCCACGCTCGCGCTCGTCGATTCGG
>NZ_JBSAXD010000011.1:0-239196 GCF_053427715.1 Burkholderia sp. MR1-5-21 | reverse complement strand
GTCGATTTGAGCGTCGCCGTCGTCGTGCGGCGCGCGGCTTCAGGGGTACTGTCGGGTTTCATCGGGCTTTCCGCATGGTTTGTTGTCTCCAGTGCGAATTTTTAAACCCGTCAAAAAATTTATGGATCGCGACTTTCCGTTCCGGACATTGAGCGGAATCGATGTAATAACGAGCGGGAAAACGGGGGAGAAAAACGGGGCGGGAAGCAGAACTGGAAGCGGGGAGAGAACCGGGCCGAGAAGCGGCCCGGCCGCCATGCTGGAAACTCGGTGCGGGGAAACGCACAGCGGTGCTGGTGCAACGCAAGGGAACCGATCGGAGTGCAGCCGCGCACGCGTTCGAACACGGCACGACAAAGGCTGCGCGCGCGGCTCAAGGCCGCACGGCGACGGAGAGCGCACCAGGCAAACACGACGGCCTGATCGACGCATCGCGCCCTTCGCAATGCACCGACAGCGGCGGACATGAAAAGGCCGGCCATCGATATGACCGGCCCTTGCGTAATCGGCCTGCTTCAAACGACCACGCGCGTCATCACACCGGTGAGTGCCGAGTTCGCGCAGCCGTCCGCGAATGCCCGGGAGGGCGCGCTCAGTTGTACCCGAGAATCGCGACCGTCGCGACATCCGGCCGGTCGAACTGGCTGCCGACGAGCGACACCGTCGGCTCCTGCAGCACCGCCTGATACGACGACACGCGCACGTCGTCCGCGTCATCGCCTGCCGCGTCTGCGAAATCGTCCATCCCGACAAAGAACTCGGGCTTCATCTGCGAAAAAGTCATCTCCACTCCTATGTATGCAATAGATGGTCTATGCCACTTGCTTCAATTTCACCGCACGCGACGGCTCGCCGTCGTGTGCGGCTTCCGCATGCGCGAGCTGCGCGCGCGTGCGCCGCGTGATGTGGATCACCGCGAGCACGACCGGCGCGATCAGCAGGCCTTCCGCCAGCTCGGGATCGACCGGCAGGCTGAGCACGTGCAGTGCCTTGAATGCCGCCGCTGCGAGCGACAGCACGTAATACGAGATCGCCGCGACGGACAGGCCTTCCACCGCGTGCTGCAGATGCAACTGGTTGCGCGCGGTGCGCTCCATGCCGGCGAGCAGCCGCGTGACGTCCTTTTCCTGCGCGAGATTGACGCGCGTGCGCAGCAGGTCGACCGCGCGCGCGATGCGAGCCGCGATCTGTTCGTGACGCGCCCACACGCTGCGGCAGGTCTCCATCGCCGGCGCGAAGCGCCGCTCCATGAATTCAGCGATCGTCGGCATGCCTTCGATACGTTCCTCGCGCAATTCGTGAATGCGCGCGAGCACGAGCTTCTCGTACGCACGCGACGCGCTGAAGCGTCCGCCGGACCCCGACAGCGATTCGACGCGCACCGCCAGGTGCGTGAGCCTGACCAGCAGCGCCGCATCGTCGCCGTTCGCGCCGCTCGCGTCCATGCTCTGCATCAGCGCCTGCAGCGACGCGTGGATGTCGTCGAGCTCGCGGCTCATCCGGCGCGCGACCGGCAGCGCGAGCAGCGCCATCATCCGGTACGTTTCGATTTCATAGAGACGCTGCAGCAGGCGGCCGCCCTGCTCTTCGCGGAAATCCTCGTCGACGACGAGAAAGCGCATGAAGCCGTCGGGCCGCACGTGCCAGTCGCAGAACACCTTGCCGCCGCCGAGCACGTTGCTGCCGACGAGAATCGGTCCGTCGATCCAGCGGCGCAGGTCGCCGCAGACGAGCTTCGCGGCGGCGCCCGACACCAGCTCCATCCGCACCGCGACGAAACGGATTCCGTTCAGGCGTGCGAACCAGCTGGGCGGGATCCCTTCGATCGCGAGATCGTCGAAATAGCCGGTGTCGCGGCGTGGCGCGACGAACGTGAAGGTCGAGAATTCGGTGTGCCGCTCCCACTTCAGGTACCAGCCGCTCAGCGACTGCACCGCGTGGTGCGTTGCGCCGTCTTGCGGCGACGGGAGGCCCGCGTCGCGGCACAGCGTGTGCAGCAGCGTGTCGTGGATGTCCGGCTGACCGTCCGAATAGATCGCGTAATGGGTCAGCGAAACGGATTCGGCCAGCCGCAGGAACGGCCGGGCATGCAATTCCGCGGCCAGAGCGGCGCGCAACGGATGGTCCATCATCGATACACCACTTTTTCCTTGTTCAACGCCGCGGCTTCGACATACCGACATGCCATGCCCTAGGCGCAACGCACCGTCAGCCGCAGCGGAATCGCTAGCGTGAGTGCACTATGGCAGACACATAACGACAATAAAAACGCATAATGCTGATCGTTACGTTCAGTTTTCCTGATACCGATGAAGATGCTCGATCACGACGTGCTCGCCACCGTCGTCGCGGTCGCGGAGACCGGCAACATGACCCGGGCCGCCGAAGCCGTGAACCGCTCGCAATCCGCCGTCAGCATGCAGATCAAGAGTCTCGAGGATGCGCTCGGGCGGCCGCTGTTCGTGCGCCGTCCGCGCAGCATCGTGCTGACGCGCGAGGGCGAGGTGCTGCTGGGCTTTGCCCGGCGGATGCTCGCGCTGCGCGACGAGGCGTGGGCGGCCGTCGTGCGGCCGGAAGTGACCGGCAAGGTCGTGATCGGCGTGCCGGACGACTATGCGTCGTCGCTTCTTCCTTCAGTGCTTAAGAAATTCTCGGCGTCGTATCCGAAGGTCGAGATCCAGGTGATCGGGCTGCCGAGCAGCGCGCTCGCGCCGCTGATCAAGGACGGCACCGTCGATCTCGTGTGCGGCACGCGCGTGAAGGGACTGTCCGGCGATTTCGTGCGGCACGAGCCGATGGCGTGGGCGGCGATGACGAACGGGCCGCGCGTATGGGAGGAACGTCCGCTGCCGATCGCGGTGTTCATGCCGGGCAGCGTCGCGCGCGAAAACGCGATCCGCAGCCTCGAGCGCGCGAAGTTGCCGTACCGGACCTCGTACGAAAGCCCGAGCCTGCTCGGGCTGATCAGCATGGTGGAAGCGGGGCTCGCAGTCGCGCCGCTCGCGCGCTGCGCGATTCCGTCGCAACTGACGGTGCTCGGCCGCTCGCACGGGCTGCCCGACCTGCCGCCGCTCGAGCTGATCCTCGCGCGCAGCACGAAGTCGAAGCGGCCGCCGTGCGACTTCCTCGCGGAACAGATCATGGAAGATCTGCAGCGGCAGACGGGGCAGACGGGCGACGCGTAAGTGCAAGCGTGAGTGCGCGTGCGCGGTCAAACGGTGCGCCGGCGGCGGCCGCGGTCACGCGCGCTGCCGCACTCACTTCTTTCTCGGATCGTCCGCCGGGTTCACATACACGATCCCCCACGGCCCGTTCACGTTGATCTGGAGCACGGTTTCTTCGCTGGTCCACGCGAAGTGGTGCATCCTCGGCGGCATCACGATCATGCTGCCGGGCCCGAGCGGCCGCGATTTCTCCGGGTCGAGCGTGTCGCCCATCCCGTAGTTGAACATGCCGGACAGCACGGTGACCCGTTCGGTGTTCGGGTGCCAGTGCGGTGCGACCTTCGCGTTGGCCGGTAATCTGACGCGCGCGACGATCGGCCCCTTCTTGTCCATTTTTCCTTCGAGAATCGCGATCTTTGCGCCAGGCACCAGCGAAAAATCTTCCCATTTGATTTCGTCGGGCGTCACGATCATCACTTGGCTCGCCGACTGCGTCCATCCCGTCGGCGGCGCGGCCAGACAGGCCGCGACGACCAGCACGGGAATCGAGAATTGCCTGCTTTTCATTGTGCTCTCCTTGTGACGGCCACGGCGCGGCCGGACCGGCCACGCACCAGGACTTCGCCGTTTCCCGCACCGACGCTGCCGTTCGACAGCGAATAGCTGTTCGCAGCGAAGCTTTATCGAACATAGGAGAGGCACTGCACGATGCCAGTGAGACAAACCCGGAACGGCCGGGCCGGCACGATCTGACGAATGCCGAACGCCGGGAAGTCAAACTTCCGTGGAAGGCGCCGCGGCACACAACGCCGCGTTCACGACCGCGGCAATCTCGTCGACGAGCCCTTCCAGCGTCGCGCCTTCGAGCCGGCGATTCGTCACGTCGACGTGCTCGACGCCTTGCCCGGGCCCTTGCGGCCCCGACTGCACCGACAGCCGCGCGCCGAACCGGCTGCCGTGATGCTTGCCGAACGTGCCGACGCGCCGCCCGACCGCATAGTGCTGCTCGGGGAGCATCAGGCAGATCTCGACCGCCACCTGCTCCGGATCCCGCGCACGCGCGGCGGCATCGAGCGTCGGCGCGAACGCCCTGGAAATGCGGAATGCGATGCATGAATCCCACACCGCGAGCGGTCCGCCGATCGCGTTCAGGCAGTCGGTGTCGACCGACCATTCATGATGCTCGGGCACGCCGATCGCCTGCCTCAGCAGCACGTCGGCGGTTCGCACGGTCGCGCGGACCTGCCGCTCGAGCTGCGAATTCGACGGCAACTGCACGCGCGAGAGTGCACGCGCAACCCGCGGCGACGCGACACGCGCAACCGCAACACGCAGATTTTCTGTCAGGTACATAGCTTGTCCGTTCTCGTAGACGGCGCCGCGCGTATCGACGCGCGAGCGCGGAAGTCACGCTGACGCCCGGGGAATCCGGCGGTTCAACGTGCGACACGCAACATCGTGTCGAGCGCTGCCCGCGTCGCTTACCTGCTCGCGACAGCGGCTCGCGAGCGCCATGTAGCCGGCCCGATCGTCGCATCGGGCAGCAGGCCGATCAGCGTATGCAACGTGAAATCGATGTCTTCGGACGCGATGTCGAGCAGCACGCGAATCTCGTTGTGCACGGCGCGCATGCCGGACACATAGACGCCGAGCGGGGAACGCAGCAGTGTCGTCAGCCGCTGCCGCGTGAGGCCGTCCGATCCGGATGCGAGCGTCACCGGCACCAGCAGGCGCTGTGACGGAAACGGGATGACGTTGTCGGGCGGGATCGGCGATTTGGCAGGCGCCGCGCGGAGCGGCGCCGTGGCGAGTCGGTTCGGAACCATGTGGCGGAGTTGAGCCGGTTCGGCTTGTCAGGACAGTTCGAGCTTAGAAGAACCGGTATAAAGGCGGTGCAAAAAACCGGGCAGCGGGCGAAAAGAATGCGTGTCGTTCAGACCCCGCATTCACGCATCGTCGCGATGCGTCACGGCGCACGCGCAGCGCCGAAGGCCACCCGCTCCGGCGACTTCGCGTCGCACGCCCCGCCTGCGCGAACTCGCTGCGACCCGCGCGACCGCTCCCCGCGCGCTACGCGAACGCCTCGACCGACGCGCGCCGCCGCTCGTCGACCATCGACTCGACCAGCGACGCGAGGTCGTCGGTGGACGGATCGCAGATGCCGGGCGAGCGATGCAGCTCGAGATCGGCGGGCGGCAGCGGCGGCAGGCCTTCTTCAGCGCCGAGCACGCGCCAGTTCGCAGGCAGCGTGCAGCGGTCGATCATCGTCACGGCGGCGCCGTGATTGACCGCGACCTTGATGCCGGTCGGGCTCTGGCTCGTATAGACGACGTGATACGGCCGATCGATCGACGCGAGCGCCTGCAGCCCGCGCTGCCGATAGCAGCACGTCTCCGGAAACAGCGCGAGCGGCACCGATGCCTGTGGGTCGAGCGCGAAGTCCCGATGCGCGGCCCACACCACTTCCTCGCGGCCGAGATGCCGGCCGCCCGCCTGCGCGCCATGCCGCACGACGAGCGCGACGTCGAGCTCGCCGGCCTGCAGCCGCTCGAGCAGCTCGAGCGACATCCGGCAATGCACGTGCAGCCGCGCGCCCGGCCGCAGCGCGTAGAACGCCTTCAGCAGGTCGGGCAGCCACAGTTCCGCATAGTCCTCCGGCAGTCCGAAACGCAGCGCGCCGTGATGGCTGCTGCTCTGCTTCAGCGCGATGATCGCTTCGTTCTGCACCTGGATGATGCGCCGCGCGTAGATCAGGAAGTTCTCGCCGTCGCGCGACAGTTCGAGCCGCCGGCTGTTGCGCATGAACAGGTAGGTGCCGAGCCGGTCCTCGAGCGTGCGGATCCGCAGGCTGATCGTCGACTGCGTGCGATGCAGCTGCCGGGCCGCTGCGGTGAAGCCGCCGCTTTCGACGACCGCGACGAACGCCCGGATCAGCTCCGGGTCGAGCGAGCTCAGCCTCGACCAATCGGGACTTTGAATGGCAACCATCGGAATTACTCGCTTTCGAAAATGGATGAGCGGACGAAAGATAGGGTTTCGAGTACGCCGATTGTTGTCCAACACGTTCGGCCCTCCAACCCCTGATCGGGTATGACAAACCCGGAGCCGGCGCGCGTGAGCGGACGCGCCCGGCGGCCGCGGCGCGCCTGCATGGATCCGCCGGAGCCCCGCACGGCGGGCTTCGAGCGGCATCCCAAAGGGATTACCCGGAGATGAGCGGACCTCATACCCCGATCAGGAAACATCGTTTCACGGGCGGCGTCGCGGCCACCCAGAATCGCCCCACTCAACGTCACAACCTCATCGACGAGACATCGCAATGACCTCTTCTCCCCGCAAGTCGCTGTACATCGGCGAAGGCTTCGAAGGCCCCGGCGTCAACCTCGCGCACATCAACGTGCTGATCGGCCCGCGCGACGGCCCCGCCGGGCAGGCGTTCGCAACCGCGCTCGCGACGCCGTCCGCCGGCCACGCGCCGTTCGTGGTGATCGCGCAGCCCGGCGTGCCGACCAAGCCGCTCACGCTCTACGTGAACAAGGCGCAGATCGTCGGGGACTTCCACGGCAACGCGACGTGGGGTGCGTCGCAGGCAGGCATCGCGAAGGCGGTCGCCGAGGCGCTCGAGAACGGCACGCTGCCGCCCGAAGCGGAGAACGACTGGGTCGTCGTGTCGGCGAACTGGGTCAACCCGCAGACCGACGATCTCGACGCGGTGTTCGAGAACAACTACCGCGCATGCCGCAACGCGATCGTCGCGGCGATGGAAGGCCTGCCGCACCGCGACGCGGTGTTCGCCGCCGCGCGCGAGGTCTCGAATCCGTTCTACACGCCCAAGCAACGCTGAAAAACAACGCGCAGCCGGCACGGCCGCGCATGGAGGAAACATGGAATACGTCCGCCTCGGCCAGTCCGGCCTGAAGGTGTCGCGCCTGTGTCTCGGCACGATGAACATGGGCACCCCGCAATGGAAGCCGTGGATCTTCGACGAGGCGCAAAGCGAGCCGATCGTGCGCCACGCGCTCGACGCCGGCGTCAACTTCATCGATCTCGCCGACTTCTATTCGACGGGCGTCGGCGAAGAAGTGGTCGGCCGCATCCTGAAGCGCGCCGCGCGCCGCGACGAAATCGTCGTGACGACCAAGGTCGGCTACGACATGGGCGCGTACCCGAATGCGGGCGGGCACTCGCGCAAGCACATCCTCGACGGGATCGACGGCTCGCTCACGCGGCTCGGGATGGATTACGTCGACATCTACATGCTGCACTTCTTCGACGTGAACACGCCGGTCGAGGAAACGATGAGCGCGATGCACGACATCGTGCGCGCCGGCAAGGCGCGCTACATCGGCGTATCGACGATGTACACGTGGCAGTTCGCGAAGATCATGCAGGCATGCGAGCGCAACGGCTGGGACAAGCCGATCAACATGCAGCTGCAACTCAATCTCGCGTATCGCGAGGAAGAGCGCGAGATGGTGCCGTACTGCGTCGACCAGGGCGTCGGCGTGTCGGTGTTCAGCCCGCTCGCGCGCGGCCTGCTGACCTGCGAACCGCAATCGACGCGCAACCAGACCGACTTCTTCACCGCGCAGATGTACGGCGACCCGGCCTCGCGCGCCATCGCGGAATCGGTCGCGAAAGTCGCGAAGCGGCGCGGCGTGCCGCCCGCGCAGATCGCGCAGGCGTGGGTGCTCGGCCGGCAGGGTGTCGCGAGCGTGCTGGTCGGCGCGGATTCGGTCGCGCAATTCGACAGTGCGCTCGGCGCGCTCGAAACGCAGCTCACCGACGAAGAGCTGTACGAGCTCGAACGCAATTACACGCCGTGCGACCTGATCAACGACTACACGGCCGGCAAGCGCATCGCGCGCGAGTCGCGCCCGGCGCAAGGCAGCTTCGCGGCAGACTGAAGGAATCGAATCACGATGAGCGAATTTCTGAGAACCGGACACTACATCGGCGGCGAATGGCACGAACCGCGCGGCGACGATGATGCAACCTACGCGGTGCTGAACCCGGCGACCGGCGAAACGGTCGCGCAGGTCGCGAAGGGCGGCGCGGACGAAACGCGGCGCGCGATCGCGGCGGCCGAACGTGCATGGCCCGCGTGGCGCGCGCTGACCGCGAAGGAGCGCGGCGCGCGCGTGAAGCGCTGGGGCGAACTGATGCTCGAGCATCGCGACGCGCTGGCCGAGCTGCTCACGCGCGAACAGGGCAAGCCGCTCGCGGAGGCGCGCGGCGAGGTCGGCTACGCGGCGAGCTTTCTCGAGTGGTTCGCCGAAGAAGCGAAACGGATGTACGGTGACGTGATCCCCAGCCCGAAGCCGGATTCGCAGATCGTCGTCACGCGCGAGCCGGTTGGCGTCGTCGCGGCGATCACGCCGTGGAATTTCCCGCTCGCGATGATCACGCGCAAGGCCGGCCCCGCGCTCGCGGCCGGTTGCACGATGGTGCTGAAGCCGTCGGAGGAGACGCCGCTGTCCGCGTTCGCGCTCGCGGTGCTCGCCGAGCGCGCGGGCATCCCGGCCGGCGTGTTCAACGTCGTGTCCGGCGACGCTGTGGCGATCGGTTCCGTGCTGACTGAATCGCCGGCCGTGCGCAAGCTGTCGTTCACGGGCTCGACGCGCGTCGGCAAGCTGCTCGCGAAGCAGTCGGCCGACACGCTGAAGAAGCTGTCGCTCGAACTCGGCGGCAACGCGCCGTTCATCGTGTTCGACGATGCCGATCTCGACGCGGCAGTCGTTGGCGCGATCGCATCGAAGTTCCGCAATACGGGGCAGACCTGCGTATGCGTGAACCGCTTCCTCGTGCAGGACGGCGTGTACGACGCGTTCACGCGCAAGCTCGCCGAGGCCGTGCGCACGTTGCGCGTCGGCAATGCGCTCACGGGCGACGTCGAACAGGGGCCGCTGATCAACGCGGCGGCGCTCGCGAAGGTCGAGGCGCACGTCGCCGACGCGACGGCCAAGGGCGCACACGTGCTCACGGGCGGCCGGCGTCACGCGCTCGGCGGCACGTTCTACGAGCCGACCGTGCTGACGGGGATGACGCCCGGCATGCTGATCGCCGGCGAAGAAACCTTCGGCCCGGTCGCCGCATGCTTCCGCTTCGCGACCGAGGACGAAGCGATCGCCGCCGCGAACGACACGCCGTTCGGGCTGTCCGCATACTTCTACACGAGCGACCTCGGCCGCGCGTGGCGTGTCGCGGGCGCGCTGGAAAGCGGGATGGTCGGCGTCAATGACGGGATCATCTCGACCGAAGTCGCGCCGTTCGGCGGCGTCAAGCAGTCGGGGCTCGGCCGCGAAGGCTCGAAGTACGGCATCGACGAATACGTCGAACTGAAGTACACGCTGATGGCCGGGCTTGGCCGTTGATCTTCACGCGACGATGTGCACGCTCGCGGGCGTGCTGCTCGTCGGGATGATCGTGTCGATCGCGTGGGTGCCGGAGACGCGGTATCCGACGCTCGAGGAGGCGTCGGGGCATAGACGAAAAGCAAGCGGGTTCCGGCTGACAAGGTCAGCCGCCCCGTCTTCCACCTGGCCATTTGGTGGACTCGGCCTGCCGGATTCGCGGCGATATGCTGGGATCTTTCCGCTCAACGTCTCCACTATGGTTACCAAACGTGTCGATCTCGGCCATACGTTGCCGTACGAGACGACGTTTTTCGACGATCGACTGGCAATCGATCGAAACGATCTGGACATCGCCGCGTTGCTTGGCGTGGAGGGTGAAGTCTCCGACGAACTGCTCGTCTCGTTATGCGGAGCGCCGGCCGGGTCGGACATCCAGGCCTATCTCGACAGCGCGGGCAGACTGACATTCGCCGTCACTCACCCCACGTTGATTCGGTCCGAGAATCGCATATCGGTAGTCCAAATCTCTGACGCACGGGTGCTCGAACTCAGGACAATCGACCTGGCTGACAACGCAATCGCCGGACTCGGAGCGGCGATGCTCTGGAGAATTGTTCGGGCATGTGATACGTTGGGAATCGCCCGGATCAGCGCTTTGGCAATGGGCGGCCGCAAGGCGGCGCCGGAACCCGGCGGCCCGCGGCTCTATGGATACTACGCGTGGCCGAGGTTCGGCTTCGACGCGCCCATTCCCGGCGAGCACAGCGACGAAGCAACACTTTTCCAGTATTTCCAGGGATACCCGGTCGGGTTAGCCGACGGGTCACTTCGGTCACTGCGCGCACTCTACGCAACTCGGTTCGGGAGAGACTTCTGGCGAGCAGTTGGATCTCATCGCTGGGTCACATTCGACGTTGCGCCGCATGGCGAGTCCGTGCTGGCGTTGCAAGCCTACTTGATCGAAAAGGGGATTTACGGATGACCGAAAAGCACAGTCCGATCGCTGGATTCCGAATCGCGCGGCCTGCGGCGCGGCGCGGTCGCACGATGAGCGAGCATCGTCCCGTTCTTCGCTCGGAAGTCAGGCAACTCATTGAAGAGCTCGTCGCGAACGAACTCCGTCAGAGCCTGGCGAGCGTCATGCGCACGTCCGCCGTCGAACCTGTCGCACGGCCGGCCAGCGAGCCGGCACCCCAGCCGCCAAGAAAAGTCTTCAACGTGGGGCGCATCGATCCCGCGAAGTGCAAGTTGCCCATTTTCTCGGACGCCGAGGCCGAGGCCATGGCTCGCCGGGAAACGCTCATGCACTTCGGACAGAATCCCGATCTGTAGCTTGCCGCGGCAACGAGAAGGCCATAGTCATCATGCCGTTCAGTCGTACTACTGAGCGGCATTCTTGCTCCAGTCATCGTCCCAGTTCGACACTGATCATGATGATCTCCAGTTGGTAACAGTCTCTGACAGATTGGGAAATCGCCGCCAAAACGATCGGCAAGCCATCCTTGCCAAAGCAACAAACCAACCGACCGCGCGAGACGAGATCCGTTCCGCACCGCTACCCCTTCCTCGCCGCCTGCTCCCTCAACCACTCGGCAAACGCACGCACGTGCTCGACCGCGACGCCAACCGGCGCGACATCGAGCCAATACCCGAACGGCCCGATCGCCTGCACCGGCGACAGCCGCACGAGGCTGCCCTCGCCGAGTTCCTCCTCGATCATGTTCAGGTCGACGACCGCGAGCCCCGCGCCCTTGCGCGCCGCATGGATCGCCTGCTCGAGCGTCGAGAATTCGATGCCGTCGCCGATGCTGTCGATGCTCACGCCGGCCTGCGCGCACCAGTCCGCCCACAGCGTCAGGCGCTTGCCTTCGTGCAGCACATGCAGCGGCGGCACCCTGCCGAACAGTGTGTCGAGCGGCGCCCCCCGGAAGCGCGGCGCGCCGACGAGCGCGTGGCGCTCCATCAACAGCAGTTCCGATTGCATGCCCGGCCGCGCCGCGCGGCCGAAGCGGATATGGCAATCGCAGTCGTCGGCCGGCTCGGTGCGGATCGACAGGTCGACGTCGGGCAGCGCCTCCGCGAGCGTGCCGAGCCGCGGCGAAAACCATTGCGTCGCGAACGTCGGCGGCAGCGACACCGTGAGGCGACGCTTCGCGCCGGGCCGCGCGGCCGCGATCGCGCCGACACCGCGCTCGATCGTGTCGAACGCCTGCTCGATGAACGGCAACAGCCGCTCGCCGGCGTCCGTGAGCCGCACGCCCTTGTGATCGCGCTCGAACAGGCGCGCGCCGAGCGCGTCCTCGAGCAGCCGGATCTGCCGGCTCACCGCGCCCTGTGTGACGCACAGCGACGTGGCCGCGCGATTGAAGCTCAAATGACGCGCGGTCTCCTCGAAAAATCGCAAGGCAAGCAGCGATGGCAAGCGTCGCATGATGTCCGTTTCCTCTCTTCCGTCGTTCTGCCGGGTGGCCCCGCCGGCATGGATGCGGGCAGCTTTATGGCAGATAAGCGCAACGCCCGGCAGGCAGTGAAAACCCTGATATCGCGCCGCGCGCGATGTTTCCGCGGGCGGTGCGCGGCTCGCCGGACGCACGCGTCAAGCGGCTCGCGCGGGGCGCAGCCAGCCGCATGCCGTGCACCACCCGGCTGCGCGCCAGGCCCCGCTCATGCTATCCACCGCCGCCCGCGCGCCAAAGCCCCGTCGCATGCGATTCACCGCCGCCCACGCGCCAAAGCCCCGTCGCACGCCATCCACCGCCGCCCGCGCGCCTACAATAAGCATCCCTTCACTGACCGACAACGACGCCCGTGAGACGCAAGATGCCGGCGCTGAACGCGCTGAAAGCCTTCGAGATGGCCGGCCGCACCGGCAGCTTCACGCGCGCCGCGGAACTGCTCAACGTCACGCAGAGCGCGGTGAGTCGCCAGGTCCGGCAGCTCGAAGGCCAACTCGGCGAGACGCTGCTCGAACGCCGTCACCACCAGCTCGAGCTGACCGCGGCCGGCCGCGTGCTGCTGCGCGCGCTGCAGCAGTCGTTCGACAAGATCGAGCTGACGGTGCGCAGCCTGCAGGAAAAGACGCACCTGAACCGGCTGCGCGTGAACGTCCCGCCGACCTTCGCCGCGCGCTGGCTAATGCCGCGTCTCGGCCGATTGCGCGACGCGCATCCGGAATTCGAACTGAGCCTCACCACGCGGATCCACGACAGCCTCGGCGAATCGCGCGTGCTCGACTGCGCGATCCGTTTCGGCGACGGCGAATGGGACGGCTTCGACAATGCGCTGCTGATGCAGGAGCAGCATATCGCCGTCTGCGCGCCCGCGCTGTACGCGCGGCTGCGGCAGGACGGCGCGCCGATCGACCTGAACCGCTTCACGCTGCTGCACGTGCTCGCGACCGACGACCAGCGCTACCTGACCTGGCAGCACTGGCTGAAGGCGGCCGGCATCGCCGACGTCGACACGCGCGGCGGCTACGAATTCGACCTGCTCGACCATGCGATCCGCGCGGCGATCGACGGCCTCGGGATCACGATCGCCGACCGCCACATGGTCGCGCGCGAACTCGCAACCGGCCAGCTGATGCAGGTGCTCAACGTGCATGTCGACGGCCACCAGTCGTACTGGTTCGTCACCCGCCCCGAGCAGACGAACCTGCCGCACATCGTGCAGTTCCGCGACTGGCTGCAGCAGGAAGTGTGGCTGTCGAAGCGCCACCTCGAGCCGTCGTCGCCTCTGCCGCAACCGCCGCTGGGCTGACTGGGCGCTACGTTGCCCGTAGAGACTTCATACATCTTTCAAAAATAATTTTGGTCGCCGTGCTTCAATTGATCGCGAACGCGAACAGGGCGATGCATCACAACGCCTGCTTTATCTATCGAGGGTTGTTGTGCCGGCTGCGTCACTGGCACCGGTCGGCGTCGGGATGTCAACAAACTCGACGGATTCAAGAATCGCCTTAATCCGATTAAGATCGCTGCGCATCTTTCGATCTGCTAGCCACTGAACCGGAGTGTTTCCGCACAACGCATGGGTGTCGTGAGTCAGGCAGAAATGGAAAACGCGAGCCCGACGCCGCTCGTCACCCGTAGTCTCATCCTCGGTGTACGCTATCCCGGCCCAATTTTTCCCCTTCAGCGGGATCGTTCGAGCATTCGCCTGCTTATCGAATGGAACAAACTCAGGTCCATCAACCGGACCATACCTCAACCATTGGCCATCAACGTACTTCGCATTCTGGGCTGTAGTAATTCGCTCTTCGTTGGCGTCTACACAGACCATGCCGAAACCACCAGCTCGAAAGGCCATCGGACCGGTTATGGGGAGGTAGTACGCGCCCTGCCGTGGCGGCGAGCTATCAGGGCGAGGCGCCCGAAACTCACCACCAAACATATTCGCGATACTGAACCTACATGAACCGACAACATGCTCAACCGTTGTCGATTCCTCGGTCGAATTGTGAATGGATTCGCAAGCGCCAACAGTATTGAAGGTTTGTGATGCGGCCAAGCCAATTACACAGAGGCCAAGAATCAGTTTCTTCATCTGAATAACCCCCGCGTTACCAGTCAGGAAGTTCTTTCATCGCCCCATCCGCACCAGGGAACCAAATCCCTTCCGTTAATATGACAAGCGCAGCCGTATACGCCTGATATCGCGCCTGAAGACCATTGATTGCAGAAAAATTGCTTGATGGATACCCGACATTCACCGTGGCCGCAACTCTTCCGAACGGTTCGCTACTGTAAAAGGGCCTCGACGTGTTGCCGACATGTTTCGTCTCACGTCGCAAAGCCGGCGGCTCGTCGGCAGGCCTGGCCGCATTCGACCATGCCCAGTACGCGCCAGCACTGTCAGATGCGTCAAATTCTAGCGTCGCCACATCGTCCCGCCACTTCTTCATATCAGTAGGCACATAGGCGTCCGCAGCCACCAAGCCCGCATTGTTACGCATGCGATTCGACGTAGAAGCAGCATGGTGCAGTCGGTCCGCCAGTGTTTGGTCCACCTTTCGACCGCGAAAACGCCAGTACTTAACGTAGTTGTCGGGCCAAGTTAATTGCAAGCATCCACGACCGAACCACGGGAAGTATCGCTGACGGTCAGGCGAGCCCTCTGCCAGCAGCCGAAACCATTGCGTTTCCTGTGTCGCATTACCCAGAAATGCTGCCTGCCGCAATGCAGTCTGAATACCATACTTGCGCATCGCCTTATTCAGTTCGATGGAAAACTCATTTACGGCGGCTATCTGCGGGCGCACCGGCTCTGAAACCCATTTCGAGGCGGACGCCAGACGCAGAGCTGTTGGTGGAAACACTCTTCTTAGATCTGCCGCGCTTAACCACCTACATCTTCTGAAATGCCGAATGAACGCAAGTGGATGGAAGAACCACACCTTCCCTCCGGAAGGCAGGTCGGTCTTATCCCAGAACTGAAGCTCTGTCACGAATTCCAGAAACTGGTTGTAGGCATCCTGGTTGCCCTCGAAGTGTTCACCTTCGTCCAGCAGGTTTCGGTAGCGAGATTCAAGATTCGCGCTGTCCCATTCGCTCGGCGCCTCGCAGATGAATCCACGCAGCAGGTCCCGGACCGCCCGGTGGTCCGAGTCACTTACGTAGTGCCGCATCGCCTCGTTCTTCTGCGGTGCAGTCTGCGGGTCGGTCGGCGAGTTGGCTCCGGGAAGTTCGACGTTTCCGACGGCTGCACGGACAAGGGCCTTGAGCTTATCCAGATCCCACAGACCGTTCGCGTCGAACGGCGAATCGGCCGACGCCTGTATCTTCCGCCACCCCATGAAGGGCGGGAAATCTGAGTCCGACAGCTTTTTGATCGCCGATTTGCTGATGTCTAGATAGCCCTGCTGCCCACTGGCGAACGGGATGCAATACCATGTCGCGG
Source organism: Burkholderia sp. MR1-5-21 (assembly GCF_053427715.1). Lineage (NCBI taxonomy): Bacteria > Pseudomonadati > Pseudomonadota > Betaproteobacteria > Burkholderiales > Burkholderiaceae > Burkholderia > Burkholderia sp. MR1-5-21. Next base: position 223,778 of record NZ_JBSAXD010000011.1, on the reverse strand, counting down.
GAGATTCGGTCTTTCCGAGAATCCGCCCGAACCGCAGCATCTCGTAGCCATCGCTCGGGCAACCCGGATACAGCGCACTCGCCCGCTCGTACATGTCATATTCAAATGCAGGCTCGCTGACTGGCTTGTCGGTCAACAGCGTCCGGCTTCCGTCGTCTGCCACGCTCCATACGTTCGTGCATTTGTCTCCCTTGTGGAAGAACACCTCGACATGCAACGGATGTTCGTTCTGCCCGCTCAGTTTCCGAGGAAACTCGATTTCGTTGAGCTTGTTGAGCGCGTCCACACCCGGCGGCTGTGCGAAAAAGGTCTGATCTGTGGGAATCATGTAGTGGCAGTGCCCCCAGCAGTCGTCCCCCTGCGCGGTCTCGACCGACTGATGCCCCAACTGTGTCGCGCCAAAGTAGGCTTCGAAATCGCCCGGCTTCATGAAGATCTCGAAGTGCACATGCCACTGACCATCCTGACACTGCCCGACGTAGCCGAGGATGTCCTTGCGGCGAATTTTCTTGCCGTCACCGGAGACCGGGCCCTCGGTGTCGTGCCGAAGCCACTCGGGCATGCTCGACGGCGGCAGAATGCCGTCCTGCATCATGGTAGTCAGGTCACACAGGTGCATGTACAGCGAATAGAACGTAAGCGTCCTGCCTTCGCCCGTCTCGGTCCTGTGCTTGAGCAGCACGAACCCGGCGTTGGTGTTCTTGTTGTTATGAACATCCGCGATCGGGTGCTGGCAAATACGGTACGCGACGACCTCGCCGTCCGCGATGGCGCGCACCGGCAGCGAGCGGTCATCCCACGGAACGAGATGCAGGCCGGCATGCCAGCGGCGATCGAAAGCGATCGGATAGGTGCCGTCGTTGTCGGTCATCGTGTCAAGTACATCCATCAACGGATCTTCTGCCGTTGAACCCGCAGGAACATGGGGCAGGAAAGGCGGACTGATAATCATGGGCGTCAGTGCGAGAGAGAGCAGTTGTCGAGTGGATTCGGGCTACTTTGGGGTAGCGTGGGCGATGATGAGCGGGCGCTGCCGGACTGCTCGAACGCGGACGATCCAGCCTTGATCTTGAATGCACATAAGGGGCTGCTCGAATTTGTCGTCGAGTCCTTCGAGCGCGAATTCGACGTCGCAGGATTCGAACAGGTTGCGATCGACGATCGCATCGGCGATTCAGTTCGCGAAACGATCGGTCCACGAACACTGCCGAGTCATGGACCGATTCGAGGAGCGCGAGGAACGGCTTCAGACGCAGCTGGTAGGTCGATTCGTCCCGTGTCGTCTTGATTCGCGTCCACGGCGTGACGATGCCGTGCACGATGCGTGCGGTGTGAAGAATCGGCTCAATCATCCCCGGCGTTGACGGCGCTGAGACGTGCTCGTCGATAATGAAGACCGCCAGCCGCTCGACACTGACCCACCGTGTCTGTTCGTCGAAGTTAATGAGGCCGGCCAGAACGGCATGTTGATCGCCTCCGTGGGTTCGAACGCGTACGCGGCGAGCGGAGACGCCATCGTCGCGATCTCAAGATGGAAAGACTGGGTAACGATCGTGCTCGAATGTTTGAGCACATCTTGGATGCTTTGCATGGCGGCTATTGCTCGGAAGAGTTGCGTGGCGGCACTGGCGTCCGCCGCAGTTCCGGGAACCCGATGCCGTCGAACCCAGCGCAGTAGAACAATTCATCAGAACAATGTCCATCTGACGAGTTCGAATTTGATTTCGAACTATCGCGCCCCCCTCGCCGCGCACACCGTAACGCCCGGCCGCCCGCCAGACAGGCGATTCCGCCCGATCGACCGATTAACATGCGTTTTTCTCACGTTTTCCGAGAAAATAAGTCGTTTGTCGTGCATTAAACGCATGACCAAAATGACTCCAGTCCCGTGACGCGCGTTTCGCCACCCGCAGCGATCCGCCCGCCATCCATCGGAGGAGCCTCTTCATGCGTACCGAACGCAACTACGTCAACGGCCGATTCGTCGCCCCTGTAAGCGACGCATTCATCGCTGTCCGCAATCCCGCCACCGATGAGCCGTTCGCGCGCGTGCCCGCCGCGTCGCCCGCCGAAGCGCTCGCCGCCGTCGACGCCGCGGCCGCCGCGCAGAAGGCATGGCGCAAGCTGCCGAGCGCCGAGCGGGCCGCGTACCTGCACAAGCTCGCCGACGCGCTGACCGCCCGCGCGCCCGAGATCGGCGCGGCGCTCGCGCTGGAATCCGGCAAGAGCGTCGAGGACGCGTCGAACGAGGCCGTCTACGCGGGCCAGATCACCCGCTACCACGCGGAATGGGCGCGCCGGATCGAAGGCGAGATCATCCCGAGCGACACGCCCGACGAAAACCTGTTCCTGCACCGCGAGCCGATTGGCGTCGTCGCGTGCCTGATCCCGTTCAACTTCCCCGTCTACACGCTGCTGCGCAAGGTCGCGCCCGCGCTGATCGCCGGCAACACCGTGGTCGTGCGCCCGAGCAACCACACGCCGGTGTCCGCATTCGAGATCGCGAAGGCCGTCGACGACGCGGGTTTCCCGGCCGGCGTCGTCAACATCCTGACGATGGACCACGCGACGGCGGAAGCGCTGTGCACCCACCCGGCGGTCGGGATGATCACGCTGACGGGCAGCGTGAACGCGGGCCGCAAGGTGCTCGACTACTGCAAGGCGAACATCGCGAAGCCGTCGCTCGAACTCGGCGGCAAGACGCCCGCGATCATCGAGCCGGACGCCGATCTCGAACGCGCGGCCGCCGCGCTCGTCGCGTCGAAGACGACGCACTGCGGCCAGCTCTGCACGGCGATCGAACGCGTATATGTGCACGACAGCGTGCACGACCGCTTCGTCGCGCTGCTGAAGGACAAGATGGGCGCGATCCGCATCGGCGACCGCGCGGCCGATCCGTCGCGGATGGGGCCGCTCGTCAGCGCGTCGGCGCGCGAGCATATCCACGGGATGGTGCAGCGCGCGATCGCGGACGGCGCGACGCTCGAAACCGGCGGCGTCGTGCCCGACGGCCCCGGCTTCTTCTATCCGGCGACGCTCCTGACCGGCTGCCGGCAGGACATGGAGATCGTGCAGGAGGAAACCTTCGGCCCGATCATGCCCGTGCTCCGCTACCGGACGATCGACGACGCGCTCGCGTTCGCGAACGACCACCAGTTCGGGCTGTCGTCGGTGCTCTACACGGAGAACTACCGCACCGCGATGCAGGTCGCGAACGCGATCGAGGCCGGCGAGCTGTACGTGAACCGCACGCCCGCCGATCCGTACCAGGGCTTCCACGCAGGCTGGAAACGCTCGGGCCTCGGCGGCGACGACGGCAAGCACGGGATGCTCGAATTCACGCAGACGCGCCTCGTCGTCATGAAGTACTGAACGGCCACCGGCCGCTGACTGCCGGCACGCGGCGCGAATCCGCCCCGCGCACCGGCCCCCCCGATCCATCACCACAAAGAGACACGGAGACGTCCGCATCGCGGCGATCTCCCGGAGGAAGACACCATGCCGACCCAACCGTCGACACCTGCGCCGGCGCTTCCGCCGTCGCTCGCATCAACCGCCGATGCGCATGCTGCGCACGATTCCCGCGCGCAACGCTACCTGCAGTTGCTGCTGCTCGTGATCGCCGCCGGTGCGATCTACCCGATGCTGTACCTGCGGCAGGTGTACCAGCCGACGATGCTGCAGTTCTTCCGCATCGACGACGTGCAGCTCGGCTACCTGTACTCGTCGCTCGGCACGATCTTCCTCGTCAGCTACCTGCCGAGCGGCTGGCTCGCGGACCGTCTGTCGCCGCGCTGGCTGATCTGCTTCTCGCTGATCGCGACCGGCGCGCTCGGGCTCGTCTATGCGACGGGGCCATCGTTTCACGCGCTGGTGCTGATCTTCGGCGGCTGGGGCCTGACGACGGGCCTCACGTTCTGGGCGGCCGTGATCAAGCGCGTGAACATGATTGCCGGCCCTGACGAGCAGGGGCGCTTCTTCGGCCTGCTCGACGGCGGCCGCGGCCTCGTCGAGGCGCTGCTCGCGACGATCGCGATCACGCTGTTCGCATACGTCACGCAGACGCGCGGCAGCACCGACGCCGCCGGCTTCACGCTCGTCGTGCATCTGTACGCGTTCGTCTGCATCGCGCTCGGCGTGCTGCTCGCGCTCGTAAAGGAACCCGCGCACGATGCGCAGCGCGCCGCCGCCACGGCAACAGCAAAGGGAGCAAGCGGCCGCCGCGGCACGGGCCGCCCCGGCAACGTACTCACCGACCTGAAGACGCTCGCGGCGATCCCCGAGCTGTGGCTCGTCGCGGCGATCGTGTTCTGCGGCTACCAGGTGTTCTGGGCGACCTTCAGCTTCTCGGCCTACCTGCACGAAGGCAACTTCGGACTCAGCGTGACGGCGGCCGGCTTCATCACGACGCTGAAGCTGTGGATGCGCCCCGTCGGCGGCATCGGCGGCGGCTTTCTCGGCGACCGCGTATCGAAGGTGTCCGTGCTGTTCTGGGCGCTCGTGCTCGCGGCGCTGTCGCTCGTCGGCCTGATCGCCGCGCCGCCGCACAGCCCGCAGGCGATGCTGGTCGTGCTCGTGCTGTTCATCGGCATCCTGACCTACGCGGTGCGCGGCCTGTACTGGTCGCTGCTCGACGACTGCAAGGTGCCGCCCCATTGCGCCGGCCTCGCGATCGGGCTGATCTCGGTGATCGGCTATTCGCCGGACGTGTTCGTGCCGCTGATCAACGGCTACGTGACGCAGGCGTATCCCGGCGCGCACGGCTACCAGCTGTATTTCGGCTATATCGCGGCGATCGCGCTCTGCGGCGCGGGCGCGGCGGCCATCCTCAAACAACGCTTGAACCGCCACCAGGAGTCCGCATGAAGATCGTCTCGCTCGAAACCCACATCGTCGCCGTGCCGCCGCCGCACGTCGGCGGGATGTACTGGATCTTCGTGAAGCTCAGGACCGACGACGGGATCGAAGGCATCGGCGAGATCTACGCGGCGACGTTCCATCCGAAGGCAATGGCGCCGATCATCGAAGACGTGTTCGAACGCTACCTGCTGAACCACGATCCGCATCACGTCGAGCGGCTGTTCCGCCAGACGTATTCGAGCGGCTTCACGCAGCGGCCCGACCTGACGATGATGGGTGTCGTGAGCGGCCTCGAGATGGCGTGCTGGGACATCATCGGCAAGGCCGCCGGCAAACCCGTGTACGAACTGCTCGGCGGCCGCGTGCATGAGCGCCTGCGCTCGTACACGTACCTGTACCCGAAGAATGCGAAAGGCGAATACGACTACGACGACCCCGATCTCGCCGCCGAGTGCGCGGCCGAGAACGTGAAGCTCGGCTTCACGGCGGTCAAGTTCGATCCGGCCGGCCCGTACACGGCCTACTCGGGCCACCAGCTGTCGCTGGAAGTGCTCGACCGCTGCGAGACGTTCTGCCGCAAGGTACGCGAAGCTGTCGGCAGCAAGGCCGACCTGCTGTTCGGCACGCACGGGCAGATGGTGCCGTCGTCGGCGATCCGGCTCGCGAAGCGGCTCGAGCAATACGATCCGCTGTGGTTCGAGGAGCCTGTGCCGCCGGGGCAGGAAGAAGCGATCGCCCAGGTCGCGAAGCACACGTCGATTCCGATCGCGACCGGCGAACGCCTGACGACCAAGTACGAATTCCACACGCTGCTGCAGGCGGGCGGCGCGTCGATCCTGCAACTGAACGTCGCGCGCGTCGGCGGCCTGCTCGAAGCGAAGAAGATCGCGACGCTCGCCGAAGTGCACTACGCGCAGATCGCGCCGCACCTGTACAACGGCCCGGTCGGCGCGGCCGCGAGCATCCAGCTCGCGACGTGCACGCCGAACTTCCTGATCCAGGAAAGCATCATGACGTGGGGCGGCTTCCATGCGGAAGTCGTGAAGACGCCGATCCGCTGGGAAGACGGCTACATCATCCCGTCGACCGAGCCGGGGCTCGGGATCGAGCTCGACATGGACGTCGTGAAGCGGAACGCGCCGTACACGGGCGAGCGGCTGCACCTGCAGATGGGCGAGAAGCCCGTCGACGTGAAGGATCTCGCGCCCGCGAAGGGCTGACGCCGAAGGACACGACATGACCTACGACTACATCATCGTCGGCGCCGGCTCGGCCGGCTGCATACTCGCGAACCGGCTGAGCGAATCGGGCCGGCATTCGGTGCTGCTGCTCGAAGCCGGCGGCAACGACGACTCCTTCTGGTTCAAGGTGCCGGTAGGCTTCACGAAGACCTACTACAACCGCCACTACAACTGGATGTACTACAGCGAGCCCGAAGCGCAGCTTGCCGGCCGCAAGCTGTACTGCCCGCGCGGCAAGGTCGTCGGCGGGTCGGGCTCGATCAACGCGATGGTCTATGTGCGCGGCCAGCGCAGCGACTACGACGACTGGGCAGCCGCCGGCAATCCGGGCTGGGGGTACGACGACGTGCTGCCGTACTTCCGCAAGCTCGAGACGCACCCGGCCGGCGCGACCGATCCGCAATACCACGGGACGCGCGGACCGATCCACATCACGTCGATGAAGGCGGACGTGCATCCGATCGTCCACGAGTTCCTGAAGGGTTGCGAGCAGCTCAAGCTGCCGCGCAGCGACGACTTCAACGGCGCGCAGTTCGAAGGCGCGGGCATCTACGACCTGAACACGAAGAACGGCGAACGCTGTTCGAGCAGCTTCGCGTACCTGCGTCCGGCGCTGAGCCGGCCGAACCTCACGCTGCGCTCGGGCGTGCTCGTGCGCCGCGTGAAGTTCGACGGCACGCGCGCGGTGGGCGTCGTCGTGGCCGGCGCAGACGGTGGGGATGGCGACGAGACGATCGACGCCGCGCGCGAGGTGATTCTCGCGGCCGGCGCGGTCGACACGCCGAAGCTGCTGCAACTGTCGGGCGTCGGCGATCCGGCGCTGCTCGCGCGCCATCGGGTGCCGGTCGTGCATGCGCTGCCGGCCGTCGGCCGCAACCTGCAGGATCACCTGTGCGTGAGCTTCTACTTCAAGGCGAACCGGCCGACGCTCAACGACGAGATGGGCACGCTCGTCGGCAAGCTGAAGATCGGCCTGCGCTACCTGCTGACGAAGCGCGGCCCGCTCGCGATGAGCGTGAACCAGGCGGGCGGCTTCTTTCGCGGGTCGGCCGATGCGCAGGAGCCGAACCTCCAGCTCTACTTCAACCCGCTGTCGTACCGGATTCCGAAGAGCGAGCGTGCGAGCATCAAGCCCGAGCCGTACTCGGGCTTCCTGATCGCGTTCAACCCGTGCCGGCCGACGAGCCGCGGCTCGATCGAGATCGCGTCGAACCGCGCGGAAGATGCCGCGAAGATCCACATCAACGCGCTGACCACGCAGAAGGATCTCGACGAAGCCGTGCAGGGCAGCAAGGTGATCCGCGCGCTGATGCGTGCGCCGGCGCTGAAGGCGATGACGGTCGAGGAAATCTCGCCGGGGCCGCAGGTCGCGTCGGACGACGCGCTGCTGCAATACTTCCGCGAGCAGTCGGGATCGATCTACCACCTGTGCGGCTCGTGCGCGATGGGACCCGACGCGGCGACGTCGGTCGTCGATGCGTCGCTGCGCGTGCATGGGCTGCAAGGCTTGCGGATCGTCGATGCGTCGGTGTTCCCGAACATCACGGCGGGCAACATCAATGCGCCGACGATGATGGTGGCGGAGAAAGGCGCGGACCTGATCCTAGCGGATGCGCCGGGAAGCAAGGCGGCCGGCGTGCCGGCGGGCGAACGCGAGACCGCGTGAAATTGCAGGATCGGCTCCCCCTCGCTTGTCGATCTCGCTCGCATACGGGCAAATCCGGACGAGAGGGTGACCGGCATGGTGTTCGCGATCAGGCTCACGACACGCGTTCCACAGGCGCGAAACGTGCATTCGGTTTTGAAAGTATCCCCCGGGGGAAACAGGTGTGTCCGTGTCGCGTTCCGCGCGCGAGCAAGGGTTTGTCTGGTTGGCTTTCGACGCCTGCCTGAACTAGCTTCGTGAAGTCTGCCGCCGCGTTGTTCGACCGGCGGAAAGTGACAGTGTGGTGACGTTTTGCGCGCGACGATCCCGTATCGGCGCGCAGCCTCGTTGCCGAAGTTTCATCGCGCTCGATCGCGCACACGTCGATGCCGCCAGAGAGACATCCTTTGGCCGGCATGTGACGTGATGCGCGTTCGGCCGACCCGTGATGCGATCCGAAGCGATCCGGAGCGACGTGCGCCGGGGGTGAATCTGCAAGCCTGATCATGGAGACGCACCGTGAAGCGCATGCCATTTCGCCATATCCGTGCCATCACCTATGCAAGCGTGCTGCTCTTTCAAGCCGAAGCGCAGGCGCAATCGCTTGACGCTCAGTCGACGCAGGAGAACATCTCCGCGCTGCGCCAGGAAGTCGATCACCACCTGAAGGAGCTGGACGCGCTCAAGCGCAAGCTGGCCGACGAAGAAGCGAATCTGTCGCGCCTGAGCCGGGCGCTCGACGCCCGCGAGCTCTCGGCCAGGCGCGGCGCGGGCACCGGCGATACAGGCGGCGCCGGCGGCTCCGCGCCACCGGCCGCTACCGGCGCCGCAGCGGCAGCCGGCACCTCCGGCAACGTGCAGGCCGCGGCCGAATCCGTCCCGGCGCCGAGCCAGCCGGTCGGCCAGGCGCCGGTGCCGGACACCGCGCCACCGCCCGTCGCGCCGATCTTCGATCAGCCGGGCGTGCTGACGCCCAAGCACACGTTCGTCGTCGAGCCGTCGTTCCAGTTCGGCTATTCGTCGTCGGACCGCGTCGCACTCGTCGGCTACACGATCATCCCGGCACTGCTGATCGGCCTGATCGACGTGCGGGAAGTCAAGACGACGACGCTCACGGCTGCGGTCGCCGCGCGTTACGGGATCAGCAACCGGATGGAAGTCGAAGTCCGCATTCCCTACGTGTATTCGACGACCGACACGGTCAGCCGGGAGATCTTCACTGGCTCGGCGCAGGACAATGCGTTCAACAGCCACGGCAAAGGTCTCGGCGATGTCGAAATGACGCTGCGCTACCAGTTCAACAACGGCGGTCCCGACAAGTTCTATTACATCGGCTGGCTCCGCTTCAAGACCGCCACCGGCAAGAGCCCGTTCGACGTCGTCACCGATTGCGTCACGCGCTGCGTCGGCAACACCACCGGCACCGGCCTGCCGCTCGAACAGCCGACCGGCTCGGGCTTCTATGCGATCCAGCCGGGCCTCACCTGGCTCTTTCCGAGCGACCCGGTGGTGTTCTTCGGCAACTTCAGCTATCTGCACAGCTTCGGACGCGACAATCTCAGCCTCACGATTCTCAACGGGCAGAAGGATTTCCTCGGCAGCGTGCAGCCCGGCGATATCTGGGGTTTCAACATCGGCATGGGCCTCGCGCTGAACGAGAAGGCATCGGTGAGCCTCGGCTACGACCAGAGCATCGTGCTGCCGACGACACAGAACGGCCAGACGGTGCCGGGCTCGGTGCGCGTGATCCTCGGCACGCTGCTCGTCGGCTACTCGTATCGGCTGTCGCCGAAGACCACGCTGAACCTGTCGATCGGCGCAGGCCTCACGCGCGACACGCCGGACGTGGTCGTGACGATGCGCGTGCCGATCGCGTTCTGATCACCGGCCGCTCACCTGCCCGGCAAACCGCCGATCAGCGCGTTGTTGAGCGTCGACATGATGTTCAGGTTCTTGAACGTCGACAGCGTGTTGACGGTCGTGTTGATCGTGGTCAGCGCCTGAATGCGCTGGTTGTCGAGCGTATTCTGGATCACCGCGCCGGTCAGCGCCGGCAGCGCGCCGGGCTGCGCGGCATTGCCGGGGCCGACCTGGATCAATGCGCCCACGTTCGCGGCCGCCAGCGCCTGCGCCTGCTGCGCGGTGATCTGGCTGATATCCGGAATGTTGATGTTGGTCGTCGTGACGAGGCTGCCGTTCACGAATGCGACACGCGATATGCCGAACGACACCTGCAGGCCGCCCGGCAGATCGAAGCCGCCGCGCATCGCATCGAGGCGCGCGTCGCTGAGCGCGACCGCGCCGGTCGTCTGCACGACACCCTCGACGGTCGCGGCCGTCGATCCGTCCTGCATCGCCGCTGCGCCCATCGACGCCATCCCGCCGCACGCGATCGCTGCGATGCCGACGATCTTTCTGGTCTCGGATCTCATGACATTCCTCAGAAATCGCTCGGGCCGTGCTTCGGCACCACGACGTAGTACAGGCCATCGCGGTTGACGCCGGTATAGAGCGGCGCGCTCGGCGCAACGCGCCAGTCGCGCGGGTCGTTGAACACCGCGAGCTCGGGCTTGTTGTGGATCACGAAAATCACATGGTCTTCCCATTTCCGCTCGAAGCTCGCCTGCGACATCGGCCGCGTGCCGGTAGCCGGATCGCCGACGAGCACACGCCCGTCACGCAGCCCCTTCACGACCACGAAGTGGTGATAGCCGTGCTCGGTGATCAGCACGATCGCCGGCGTGTGTGTCTTCGCGAGCGTCTGCAGCGGCAGTTCGTAGCCGTCCGCGACGAAGCCGTGCGCTTCGAGAAAGCGCCGGATGTCGAGCAGCGAGAATCCCTGCCGGCGGATCTTCTCCTGATTGCCGTTCTCCCACATCTGGGCGAAGGCCGTCTGCTCGGTCACCGGATAGCCGTAGTGGTAGGTCAGCAGCGTCGCGACCGCGGCCGACCCGCAGCTGAAGTCGTACTGCTGCTTGATGGTGCGCTTGAAACGCGCTTCCTTGAGACTCGTGACCTGCATCGTGTAGCCGGCGCCTGCCGGATCGACGACGGTCATCTCGTCCGCCTGCGCAGCCGGGCCGGAAAGCACGCACGCGAGCGCCGCCATCCACATTGCAGCAATCCGTGTCATCGCTCAGTTCCCGAAGCGCACGTTGAGCACCGTTGCGTTCTGAATCAGCACGTTGGCGCCGGTATTCTGGATGACCGTCGGCAGGCCGCTCGAATTGGCGAACGAGCCGTCGGCGATCGAATTCGAGCCCGTCGAAATCCGGTTCGCCACGTTGTCGGAAACCGCGCCGGTCAGATAGTTCTGGCCGATCAGCGCATCGCCGCCCCGGTGCGCGTCGAGTTGGTCGGGTGTCATCGCGGCCCCGAAGCTGTCGTCGTGCGCGGTCGCGGCGCCGGTCGCAGGCAATGCCGCAATTGCGGCCGGAGCGGACGCGGCTCCGTTCGCGAGTGCGACGGGTGGGGAAGGCGCGGGAGTCGGCGCAGCGCTGACGGCAGCATCCACGGCAATGGATCGTGACGTGTCGTCAGGCGCCGCCCGGGCCGTCAGGCCCGGCAGCAGCGCCGCGGGCAATAGCACCAGCGAAAATGCCTTTCGGATTCGCATGGCTGTCTCCTTGGGCCCCGCGCGGGATTGCTCGAACCCGGCGCGCAGGGTGCGGAATCTGCGTGACCGTCGATCGACGGAAATCAGGCCGGAATACGCCGGCGAAAACGGGGCGGCCATTCGGCCATCCCGTCTTCGCCGGCCGTGTTTCCCGTCCGGCGATGGAACGCAAGCCGCGGGATCGTCTGCACCCCGCGGCCATGCGTACGTTTCGCCAGTGCTGGCCGGCTGTTCTAATGTCCGACGGTCAGGTTCGCCTGCACGGTCACAGCCTGCTGCACGAGCGATCCCATGCCGCTGTTCTGGTTGGCGATCATGATGCCCGCTGCGGACTGCCCGACGCTCGTCATCGCGTTGGTCATGTTGAACGTCCCCGCGTCGACCACGTTGGCTCCGCCTGCGCCACCCGCGCCGCCGACTGCGCCGTTACCGACGCCGCCGTTGCCGGTGCCGCCTGCGCCGCCCGTTGCGCCCATCGCGCCCACCGCGCCCCCGCCTGCGCTCGCGCCGCCGTTGCTAGCCGTCGTCGTCGCGCCTCCGTTGGCCGCGCTGCCGCCCGTGCCCGCGCCGCCCGCAGCGCCATTGCCCGCCGTGGCCGTCGCCGCGCCGCCTGCGCCGCCCGACGCTGTGCCGGTGCCACCCGTGCCCGTGCCTGATCCGGCCGAAGCCGACGACGCGCCCGCCGTCCCTGGGCCGCCCGTGCCGGTGCCGGTGCCCGAGCCCGCGCCGGTACCCGTACCGGTGCCTGTGCCGCTGCCGACCGATGCCGTCACGTTTCCGCCGCCATGCGTCGTGACGCCGACGGAACCGGGATCGCCCGTGCCTGTGCCGCTACCCGTGCCCGCGCCCGTGCCGCTGCCCTTGCCGTCGCCGCCGACGCCGACCGATGCCGCGACCGCGCCGCCGCCCTTGCCGGCGCCGTAGCCGCCGCTCGCCGTGGCATAGCCGCCTCCTGCGCCACTGGCCCCGGCTGCACCGCCGTGTCCGCCGCGTCCGCCGTTGCCCGTGCCGGCCGTTGCGCTGCCGTTGCTGGCGTCGCCCGCCGTCGCGCTGCCGTTCACCGCGATGCCGCCGCTGCCGCCGGCGCCGCCGGCGCCGCCGTTACCGCCTGCGCCACCCTTGCCGCCGTAACCATACCCGTAGCCGCCCCTGCCGCCGCTTCCGCCAGTCGCGTTGCCCGAGTTGGTCGCCTGGTTGCCGATGCCCGAGACCTGGACGTTGCTCACGTAGCCGTCGAGCTTGCTGAGCGCGATGACCTTGGTGGAATTGTAGGAATCCTGATAGACACTTGCGCCGGGCGAGACTTCATTGGCGTTTGAGCCGGTGCTGCTGCTTTGGGTGGAGCTTACGGTGTTGGTGAGGCTGTTCGATCCGTCATCTGCCTTTTGACTGCATGTCGAGCTGGTATCGCTACTGCATGGGTTGGCCATCGCGTAGCCGCTGCATCCCAAGGCGAGGATCGCAGCGGACGCCAATAAAGTTTTGCGCATGAAAACCTCCTGAAGTAACGAGGGACGGCTTGGCCGAACACGCCAATCCGGCCAACGCCACGCATCGGCAATGCCAACCCTGCAAGCGCCTGAATGCAAAGCGAAATCTGGATTTGTTACGCGATATGACACGACCCGCCCGATTTCGACGCGCGAAAAATGTTTCATGTCTGAAACGCGTCGATGGGCGCTGCCCCGGGACTTCCCTGATACGTGGTTCAAATCCCGTTTGGTTTCAAACACCTGCCTGATCTTTCCGATACCGGTCTGAAGAACGCAAAGTGTTTCACTTTTGGCACTGTCCGCTCCCGGGTCCGGGTTCACCCGTATCGACGGATATTCGGCCTCGATCGCAGACGCGCATCAGGCAAGGGCGGGGCGCGCACGATTCGTTCCGTACAGGAGGCAAAGGCCGCGCGCAGTGGCTTATCAGAAACGTATCAACTGCGATCGCGGCTCCGTTTTCGTCGCATCCCGCCCGCGTCAAGCATTGCCAACGCGCATCAGGTTCATATGAAAAGAGGATTGCGGTGGCGGCCGCCCACGCTTCCGGCGATCGGCCCAAAAAAATGGCGCACCGCAATGAGCGGTGCGCCACGCTTCGTTCATCGGTTCGATTCAGCCGCTCAAGTCACGCTCGTCCGCTTCTCCACGAACCGCCGCACATAATCATCTGCCGGCCTCGACAGGATGTCGTCCGGCGCCCCGACCTGCACGAGCGTGCCGTCGCGCAGGATCGCGATCCTGTCGCCGATCCGCAGCGCCTCGTCGAGATCGTGCGTGATGAACACGATCGTCTTCGACAGCGTCGCCTGCAGTTCGAGCAGCTGGTCCTGCATCTCGGTGCGGATCAGCGGGTCGAGCGCGGAGAACGCCTCGTCCATCAGCAGCACGTCGGTATCGGCCGCGAGCGCGCGCGCCAGGCCGACCCGCTGCCGCATGCCGCCCGACAGCTCGTCCGGGTAATGGTCGGCATAGCCGTCGAGCCCGACCTTCGACAGCCAGTTGCGTGCAGCCTCGGCCGCGTCGTGCCGCTTTTCGCCGCGCGTGCGCAGCGCGTATGCAGCGTTGTCGAGCACGGTCTGGTGCGGCAGCAGCCCGAAGTTCTGGAACACCATGCTGACCTTGTAGCGGCGCAGCTCGCGCAGCCCGTGCGGGTCGAGCTTGATCACGTCGCTGCCGTCGATCACGATCTCGCCGGCCGTCGGCTCGATCAGCCGGTTGAAGTGCCGCACGAGCGTCGATTTCCCCGAGCCCGACAGTCCCATGATCACGAAAATTTCACCGGAGCCGATGCTGAGGCTCACGTCGTTGAGCCCGACGTTGCAGCCGGTCTCCGCAAGCACGTCGGCCTTGCGCTTGCCGCCGCGCAGCAGGTCGAGCACGCGCGGATGCGCGGATTCCGGGCCGAACAGCTTGTACACGTGTTTGACGTCGATGGTCGCCATGTCTGTCTCCGGTAGGGCCTGTTCCCGCTAATAACGGGCTTGCGAACGTGCCTTGCCGGCTGCAGTGCAAGAAGCAAGGAGCGCCGTTTGGCCGAGCCAAACAAGCGACGCGCGACGCCGCAATGCGGCCGGCAAGGCACGTTCCCGTAACTAGAAATTCCTTCTTGGGGCTGGCCGCCAGAAGGGCCGATCGCTGCGTCATGCTCCTTGCGAATACGCCCGGTATTCGCTGCGTCCCATTCCTTGCGCTCGGCCCTTCTGGCGGCCAGCGCAAGCCCGTTATTAGCGGGAACAGGCCCTAGGCTTGCGACGATTGCGCCGGTTGATTCGAATCGACGCCGGACGGCGACGCGTTGCGCGGCGTGCGGTACGGGACGCGCGACGCCCCCTTCTGCCGACGCTGCTGCGCGAGCCGGCGGCGCGCGCGCCGTTCCTGGCCGAAGCCCTGGCTGATCCGGTCGATGACGATCGCGAGAATCACGATCGCGATGCCCGCCTGCGTGCCCTTGCCGACGTCGAGCGTCTGGATGCCCGCGAGCACGTCCTCGCCGAGCCCGCGCGAGCCGATCATCGACGCGATCACGACCATCGACAGCGCCATCATCGTCGTCTGGTTGATGCCCGCCATGATGCTCGGGCGCGCGAGCGGCAATTGCACGTTGACGAGCAGCTGCCAGCGTGTCGTGCCGAACGCGCGCGCGGCTTCCGTCACGTCCGGGTCGACCTGGCGGATGCCGAGATCGGTCAGCCGGATCAGCGGCGGCAGCGCGTAGATGATCGTCGCGAGGATCGCCGGCACCTTGCCGAGGCCGAACAGCATCAGCACCGGAATCAGATACACGAAGCTCGGCAGCGTCTGCATCACGTCAAGCACCGGCAGCAGCATCCGGCGCAGCCACGCGCTGCGCGACGCGAGAATGCCGAGCGGCACGCCGAGCGCGACCGACAGCACCGTCGCGACCAGCATCAGCGCGAGCGTCTGCATCAGCTTGTCCCACAGGCCGAAGCAGCCGATCGCATAGAGCAGCAGCATGAACAGCGCGCCGAGGCTCGCGCGGCGCGTCGCGTTCCACGCGATCGCGCCGACCGCGAGCAGCAGCAGCCACGGCGGCACCGCGCGCAGCGTGCTTTCGAGCGGCACGAGCAGGTAGCGCAGCAGCAGCGCGCTGAAATGATGGAAGCTGTCGCCGTACTGCGCGACGAACGTCTCGAGGATGCCGTTCACCCAGTCGGCAATCGACAGGTGCAGGAAGAAGCCATTCATTGTCTACTCTCCTTCGCGCCGCGCGGGCGCCCTACAACGGCGGCATTCATGCACCCTTCAGGCTGCTCTCGATCTTCTGCGCGACGTCGCTCGGCACCCACGGCTTCCACATGTCCGGACGGCTGCGCAGGAACTGCGTCGCCATCGCGGAGCCGTCGATCTTCTTCGTCGTCATGTCGAGGATCGTCTGGTTCAGGTAGTCCATCGGGAAGCGCACCTTCTCGAACATCGACACGATGTCCGGGTTCGCGTCGGCGAACGGCTTCGACACGCCGACCGTCAGGCGCGACACCATGTACGACGACGCGCACTGCTGCGTGCTGCTCTCGTCGCGCAGCGTCTTCCAGCATGCTTCGTTATAGGCCGGCATCTTCAGCGCGACGAACTTGTATTTCGCCATCAGCGCGGCCGGGCCCCAGTAGTAGAACACGATCGGCGCGCCGCGCTGGTACGCGGACGCGATCGCCGCATCGAGCGCCGCGCCCGTGCCCGGATGGAAGTTCGTGTACGACTGGTCGAGCTTCAGCACCTTCAGCAGGCGCGTGTTCACGCGCTCGCAGTCCCAGCCGGTCGGGCAGTTCAGGAAGCGGCCCTTGTCCGGCTCCTCTTCGTCCGCGAACACCTGCTTGTATTTCGGCAGGTCGTCGACCGACGCGAGGCCCGGCGCGACCGGCTTGATGTTGCGCGCCGGATCGCCCTTGACCACGTATTCGGGCACGAACCAGCCCTCCTTCGTGCCGCCCGGCAGCGTGTCGCCGATCAGCTTCACCGAGCCCGACGCGACCGCCTTCGCGGTGATCTCGCTGCGGCCCGTCCACTGCTCGGCCCAGATCTGCAGGTCATTGCGCGCGAGCGCGGTTTCCGTCGCGGCGGTGCTGCCCGGCACGACGTCCGTCTTGCAGCCGTAGCCCTTCTCCATGATCTGACGCAGCACTTCCGTCGCGAACGACCCGCTCTCCCACGTGATGCCCGCGAAATGCACGGTCTTGCCCTGGCACGTGCCGCCGGCCGCATGGGCCGCGGGCGCCGACAGCACCGCCGCGGCGGCGAACAGGACGGCCTTCAGTCGTCGAAATTGCATGGTCGGATGTCTCCAATGTGCGATGTGGTGTTTGTGCGCTGCAAAACGGTTCGGGGGTCGTCGATCGGTTGCACGTCCGTACTCGACCCATGGTGCATGTTTGGACCGCCAAATTCTTTATGGAAGCGAGTAATTCCGATAGGTGTGATCAGGTTCGCCAATCGATCCGGGAACACGCCGCCAGGCCCGCGCCGCGACGGGGGCGCGCGATCGGCCGCATCGCCGTGTGCAGCCGCCGATGGGCGCATCGATTGCGATCGCCGGTGCCCGCCGCCGCGCGCGTCACGAAAACGTCCGCTGCCGTTTGTTTCGGCAGCCGAAACAACAAGCAACGGCCGATGCATTGGCGTTGCCGATCTCAACGATTGAAATTTCTCGCTTTTGGTTCCGGACCCGGTTGGCAAGAATGCGCTTGTCATCGGAGGAGACACGACCGTTCGCCGCCGCTCGCGGCGCGCCGGATGCGATCCGCGCGCGCCCGGCCGCCGGCTTCGCATCGCTCCGGATGACGGGACGCGCGCGGAAATCGCCACGCATTGCAATCAGGCATTCCGCGCGCGCTCACGACAATCGATACAGACAGGCTACCCGGAGATCTCCATGAACAAAAAACTGACGGCACTCGCCGTTTTGGCCGCCTTCGCCGCGCCCGCCTTTGCGCAAAGCAGCGTCACGCTGTACGGCGTGATCGACGAAGGCCTCGACTACACGAACAACGTCGGCACCGGCCACGTGTACGAAATGGCGAGCGGCTACGCGCAAGGCAGCCGCTGGGGGCTGAAGGGCAACGAGGATCTCGGCGGCGGGCTGAAGGCGATCTTCCAGCTCGAGAACGGCTTCGACCTGAATTCCGGCCGGCTCAACCAGGGCGGCCGGATGTTCGGCCGCCAGGCCTACGTCGGCCTGAGCAGCGCGCAGTACGGCACCGTCACGTTCGGCCGGCAATACGATTCGGTCGTCGACTACCTCGCGCCGACGACCGCGAACGGCAACTGGGGCGGCTACCTGCTCGCGCACCCGTTCGACAACGACAACACCGACAACTCGTTCCGGCTCGACAACACGGTCAAGTACGCGAGTCCGAATTTCAACGGGTTCCAGTTCGGCGGCGCGTACAGCTTCAGCAACAACACGAACTTCAACGACAACCGCGCGTACAGCGTCGGCGCGCAATACCAGAACGGCGGGCTGCTCGTCGGCGCCGCGTACCTGCAGGCGAACCACCCGGGCGACGGCTCCGCGGGCGCGATCACCGCGAACGACGCGAGCTTCATCGCCGAGCGCATGCGCGTGTTCGGCGCGGGCATCAACTACACGTTCGGCCCGGCGACGGTCGGCTTCGCGTACACGAACTCGAACTACAAGAACCCGACCGGCAACGGCTATCTCGGCAACCCGGGCGCGATCATCGCGCCGGGCACGACGGTCAGCGCGATCAAGTACCAGAACTTCGAAGTGAACGGCCAGTACCAGATTACGCCGGCGTTCTTCGTGGGCGCGCAGTACGTGCTGTCGCTCGAGAAATACGATTCGTCGGCCGGCGACGCGAAGCCGAAGATCCACTCGGTCGGCCTGATGGCGGACTACAACCTGTCGAAGCGCACCGACGTCTACGTGCAGGCCGCGTACCAGCACATCGCCGGCGACAAGACCCACTCGATCCTCGACCAGGCGTTCATCCCGGGCACCGATGCGCCGTCGTCGACGTCGAACCAGGTTGCCGTGCGTCTCGCGCTGCGCCACAAGTTCTGAAGCGTCTCCGAGCTTCACGCGACACCCGCGACGCGATTGCCCGCCGGGGTGTCTTTGCCCGCCGAGGTGCGCGAGTGCGCCCCGGCGGGTTTTTTCGTTTACCGCAGATTGGTCCTCGCGAGCTCGACGATCTCGTCGCCGCGTCCGCTCAGGATCGCGCGCAGCATGAACAGGCTGAACCCCTTCGCATGCGCGAGCTCGATCTTCGGTGGCATCGCGAGCTCGTACTTCGACGTGACGACGTCGACGAGCGCGGGCCCGTCGTGCGCGAACGCCGTCCGCAGCGCCTCCCCGACGTTCTCCGAATGCTCGACGCGCACGCCGAAGATCCCGGCGCCCTTCGCGATCGCCGCGAAGTCGGTCGGGCTCAGGTCGACGTTCGTGTCGAGGTAGCCGGCCGCCTTCAGCTCCATCGACACGAAGCCGAGCAGGCTGTTGTTGTACACGACGATCTTGATCGGCAGGTTCAGCTGCCGCGCGGTCAGCAGGTCGCCGAGCAGCATCGACAGCCCGCCGTCGCCGGACAGCGACACCACCTGCCGGCCCGGATGCCCGCCCTGCGCGCCGAGCGCCTGCGGCATCGCGTTCGCCATCGAGCCGTGGTTGAACGAGCCGTGCAGTTGCCGCTTGCCGTTCATCGTCAGGTAGCGCGCGGCCCACAGCGTCGGCGTGCCGACGTCGGCCGTGAAGATCGCGTCGTCGGCCGCCAACTCGTCGACGAGCTTCGTCAGGTACTGCGGATGGATCGGCCGGCCCGGCGGCTCCGCGACCGCCAGATCGTCGAGCCCCTTGCGCGCGGACGCATAGTCCTTCAACGCGTTCTCGAGAAACCGCCGCTGGGTCTTGCGCGTGATGCGCGGCAGCAGCGCCGCGATCGTCTCCTTCACGGTGCCGACGAGGCCGAGCGCGAGCGGCGCGCGATGCCCGAGCTGCGAACCTTTCCAGTCGATCTGCGCGATCTTCGCGTTCGACGGGTAGAACGGCCGGTACGGGAAATCGGTGCCGAGCATCAGCAGCGTGTCGCACGACTCCATCGCGTGATAGCCGGAGCTGAAGCCGATCAGCCCCGTCATCCCGACGTCGAACGGGTTGTCCCATTCGACGAACTGCTTGCCGCGCAGCGCATGCACGACCGGCGCGCCGAGCGCGTCGGCCAGCGCGACCACCTCGTCGTGCGCGCCCTGCGTGCCGCTGCCGCAGAGCAGCGTGACGGCGTCAGACCCATTGAGCAGCGCGGCGAGCCGGTCGAGATCGGCATCGGCCGGCACGATCGACGGCGGCAGCGCGTCGGTCCACGACGGCGTTTCGTCCGGCCCGTCGCCGAGCGCGATGTCGCCCGGCAGCACGATCACCGCAACGCCGCGCTCGTCGATCGCCGTGCGCATCGCGCGCGCGAGCACGCGCGGGAACTGCGACGCGTTGGTCACGAGTTCCGCGAAATGGCTGCACTCGCGGAACAATTCCTGCGGATGCGTTTCCTGGAAGTAGCCGAGCCCGATCTCGGTCGACGGAATGTGCGCGGCGATCGCGAGCACCGGCTGATGATTGCGATGGCAGTCGTACAGCCCGTTGATCAGGTGCAGGTTGCCGGGCCCGCAGCTGCCCGCGCAGACCGCGAGCCGCCCGGTCGACGCGGCATCCGCGCCGGCCGCGAACGCAGCGCTCTCCTCGTGACGCGTATGCATCCAACGAATTGTGCCGAGCTGGCTCAGGCTGAACGACAGCCCGTTCAGGCTGTCGCCCGTCACGCCCCAGATGCGCTCGACGCCCGCTGCGGCGAGCGTCTTCGCCAGATATTCCGCAATCGTCTGTCTTGCCATGATGCCCTCACTCATTGATGGATCGAGACACACATGTAGCGGCCCGGCGATGGCCGACACCGCCGACCCGACGAGCATACGCGCCTGGCTCGCGCCGCGTCGCCACGATGCGAACGCGCCGACTGCCGTATGAGGCAGATGCGTGAGATTCGTTCGATCCGTTCCGGCGATGACGCGCGCCGGTCACCGCTCGGTCACCCTTCAGTCAACGAACGGGCAGGCTGGCAAGCCGGCTGAAAAGCAGGCCGGCAAACAGGCTGGCCGGTGCCGCGCTCAGCTCCAGTCCGACGCGGCCTCGTCCGGATCGGCGAGCGTCAGCCCCGCCGCCGGCAGCGGCAGCGCGGTCTTGTAGCGCACCTGCTTGAGCGCGAAGCTCGACCGGATGTTCGACACGCCGGGAATCGTCGTCAGCCGTTCGATGATGAAGCGCTCGAGCGTGCGCATGTCGGGCATCACGACGCGCAGCAGATAGTCGGCGTCGCCCGACATCAGGTAGCACTCCATCACCTCGGGTCGCTGCGAGATCGCTTCCTCGAAGCGCCGCAGCGCGTCCTCGACCTGCTTCTCGAGGCTCACCTGGATGAACACGTTGATCCGCAGGCCGAGCGGCTCGGGGTCGAGCAGCGTGACCTGCTGCTTGACGAGGCCGAGCTTCTCGAGTGCGCGCACGCGGTTGAAGCACGGCGTGGCCGTCAGGTTGACGGCGCGCGCGAGTTCCGCGTTCGTGATCCGCGCGTTCTGCTGAAGCTGGTTCAGGATGCCGATGTCGATGCGGTCGAGCCGCCGGGGATGGGTACTCATCGTTGAAATATTCCTTGATCGTCGCCACAACCAGAATATTTATACTATTCCAGCGCAAAATCCCAATGAAATCAGACGCAAATTTTGCAGACCGGCGCGTAGCATGAATCCCGTTGATGCGCGCCTCCCGGACCCGGCGTGCGGGAGACCTGCGATGACGGATTTATCCAGCGGTATCGAAGCGAAACAGCGCGCCGACGCGGCGCATGTCGACACTGACCCCGAAGAAACCGCCGAGTGGCTGGACGCGCTCGACGGCGTTGTCGCGCACGTCGGCAAGGAACGCGCGCAATACCTGTACAGCCGGCTGGCCGCGCATGCGCGCGCCAGCGGCCTGGCGTCCGCGCGCACGCCCGTCACGGGCTATGTGAATACGATCCCCGCCAGCGAGCAGCCGCGTTATCCGGGCGATCTCGACATCGAGGAGCGGCTGTCGGCCGCGTTGCGCTGGAACGCGCTTGCGATGGTCGTGCGCGCGAACCGCGCGTATGGCGAACTCGGCGGCCACATCGCGAGCTATGCGTCCGCTTCCGACCTGTTCGAGGTCGGGTTCAATCATTTCTTCCGCGCCGCGACTGCGACTGGCACCGCCAACGGCACTGGCACTAGCAGCGGGAACGGCAACGGCGACCGCAACGGGCGCGGCAGCGGCAGCGGCAATGGCAACGGCGAGAGCGGCGACCTCGTCTACTTCCAGCCGCATTCGTCGCCGGGCGTCTATGCACGCGCATATCTCGAAGGGTTCCTCACCGAGGATCACCTGAAGCATTACCGACGCGAAATCGCCGGGCCGGGCCTGTGCTCGTATCCGCATCCGTGGCTGATGCCGGATTTCTGGCAGTTCCCGACCGGCTCGATGGGCATCGGCCCGATCAACGCGATCTACCAGGCGCGCTTCATGCGCTATCTGCAACATCGCGGGCTTGCCGCTACGGCCGGCCGCACGGTGTGGGGCTTCTTCGGCGACGGCGAGATGGACGAACCCGAATCGCTCGGCGCACTGTCGCTGGCCGCGCGCGAAGGGCTCGACAACCTCGTGTTCGTGATCAACTGCAACCTGCAGCGGCTCGACGGCCCCGTGCGCGGCAACGGCCGCGTCGTCGACGAGCTCGAAGCGCTGTTCGCGGGCGCCGGCTGGAACGTGATCAAGGTGTTGTGGGGCTCCGACTGGGATCCGCTGTTCGCGCGGGATCATGCGGGCGCACTGGCCCGCGCGTTCGCCGATACCGTCGACGGCCAGTTCCAGACCTTCTCCGCGAACGACGGTGCGTACAACCGCGCACGCTTCTTCAGCCAGGACCCGGCGCTCGACGCGCTCGCCGCGCAACTGACCGACACGGAGATCGACCGCCTGCGCCGCGGCGGCCACGACGCGCGCAAGCTGCACGCCGCGTATGCGCGCGCGCTCGCGCACCGCGGCCAGCCGACCGTGATCCTCGCGAAGACGATGAAAGGCTTCGGGATGGGCGCGGCCGGCCAGGGCCGGATGACAACCCATCAGCAGAAGAAGCTCGACGTCGACGACCTGAAGGCGTTCCGAGACCGTTTCCGGCTGCCGCTGACGGACGACGACGTCGAGCAGCTCAAGTTCTACAAGCCCGCGGAAGAGAGCCCGGAGATGCGTTACCTGCATGCTCGCCGGGCTGCCCTGGGAGGCTATCTGCCCAGAAGGCGGATGGCGGCATCGGAGGGGCTGACCGTCCCTCCGATGCCGGCCTGGGGCGCATTCGCGCTGGACGCGGCCGGCCGCGAGATGTCGACGACGATGGCGCTCGTGCGCATGCTCACCGCATTGCTGAAGGATCGCGACATCGGTTCGCGCGTCGTGCCGATCGTCGCCGACGAAGCGCGCACGTTCGGCATGGCCAGCATGTTCCGGCAAGTCGGCATCTATTCGCCGCTCGGCCAGCGCTACGAGCCGGAGGACCTCGGCTCGATGCTTTACTACCGCGAGGACACGCGCGGCCAGATCCTCGAGGAAGGCATTTCGGAAGCGGGCGCGATCTCGTCGTGGATCGCCGCGGCGACGTCGTACAGCGTGCACGACCTGCCGATGCTGCCGTTCTACATCTACTACTCGATGTTCGGTTTCCAGCGGATCGGCGACCTGATCTGGGCGGCGGCCGACCAGCGCTCGCGCGGCTTTCTCGTCGGCGCGACCTCGGGGCGCACGACGCTCGGCGGCGAGGGGTTGCAGCACCAGGACGGCAGCAGCCAGCTCGCGGCGTCGACGATTCCGAACTGCCGGGCATACGATCCGGCGTTCGCGTATGAAGTGGCGACGATCGTCGACGCCGGCATGCGCGAGATGGTCGAGCAGCAGCGCGACGTGTTCTATTACGTGACGGTGATGAACGAGAACTACGCGCAGCCTTCGATGCCCGGCGGCGATGCGCATGCGTTGCGCGAAGGGATTCTGAAGGGGATGTATCCGTTGCCGGCGGAATCGCACGCGGCCGCACAGGTGCAATTGCTCGGCGCGGGCGCGATCCTCGGCGAGGCGATCGCTGCGCAGCGCATGCTGAAGGAAGACTGGGGCATCGACGCGGCCGTGTGGAGCGTCACGAGCTTCACCGAGCTGCAGCGCGACGGGATGGCGGCCGAACGGCTGTCCCGCCTCGACGACGCACCGGCGACGCCGCATGTCGCACCGTATGTCACGCAGGTGCTCGCCGCGTCGCGCGGGCCGGTGATCGCCGCGACCGACTACGTGCGCGCGGTGCCGGAACTGATCCGCGCCTACGTGCCGCGCCGCTACGTCACGCTCGGCACCGACGGATTCGGACGCAGCGACACGCGTGAAGCGCTGCGCGCGTTCTTCGAGGTCGATCGAGCGAGCATCGTGATCGCCGCATTGAAAGCACTGGCGGATGAAGGCGAAATCGGCGCCGATGTCGTGCGCGCCGCGCGCGAGCGCTATCGGAAAACCGCGCAGCCGGGTAGCGCGCCGTGGCAACGATAGGCGGCGACATCCGTACCGAACACGGGCGAGCCTGAAAACAACAGGACGGATCCGAACGACGTGCGGATCCGTTCAATCCGGCCAATCCGACCGCGGCCCAGGCCGAGGCCGAGGCCGCTTCGCTCAGCAGCCCAGTTGCGC
This sequence comes from Burkholderia sp. MR1-5-21, assembly GCF_053427715.1. NCBI lineage: Bacteria > Pseudomonadati > Pseudomonadota > Betaproteobacteria > Burkholderiales > Burkholderiaceae > Burkholderia > Burkholderia sp. MR1-5-21. The sequence continues at coordinate 199,657 of NZ_JBSAXD010000011.1, read as the reverse complement.
CGCGAGATCGAGAAAATCACGTGCGTTGACGTCGAAGCAGTCTTCAAACGCCGTATCGACCTTGCCGTGCGGCCCGAACTCCAGCGGCCGCGCGACGAACGCGGTCTTCATGCCGAGCGCGCGCGCCGCGTGCAGGTCGTACTTGTGGCATGCGACCATCATCGCGGCGCCTGGCTCCACGCCGAGGTAACGCAGCGCCATCCGGTAAGTGCGAGGATCGGGCTTGAACGTGCCCACCATTTCCGCCGCGAAGATCGCATCCCACGGCAGCCCGCCCCGCTTCGAGATGTTGACGACGGCGCTCACGTCGGCATTCGACAACGTCGCCAGCTTGAACTTGCGCTTGAGCCGCTGCAGGCCTTCGACCGCGTCCGGCCATGGCTCGATCGTCTGCCACGCGAAGTTGATACGTTCGCGCTCGTCGTCGGTCAGGAAGGCCACGCCGTACGCATCGATCACGCGATCGAGCGCATCCCGGTAGATCCGGTCGACTGACGACCACGGCCGCTCGCCGGCCAGAATCGCATCGAGCGCGGGGCGATAGCGGCCGCGCCAGTCGTCGACGAAGCGCCCCCAGTCGATACCGGGTGCGCGCTCGCCGGCGATCTCGCGAGTGGCGGCGCTCACCGTCGTGCGGAAATCCGTGGCGGTGCCCTGTACGTCGAAGATGAGTGCCTGAAGGGTATCCATCGCGTTCTCACTCTGATCATGCGCTGCGTGCCGCCGCCGACGATAGCGGCGCGTATCGTCGGCAACCATTGCGACGCAGGGCGACTATCGCTGATTCGCCGTGCCTTCGATTCAGCACGCGCGAACCCGAACAATTGACCGGAATCCGAGCGGCACGCTGGCAGCACCGCCCGCGAAGGCGACGCGTCGGGCCGCACCGGTTATGTCTGACGGATCATCCTATTCGATTGCGCGTCGGGATGCGCGTGCAGACACGGCGCATCTCGACGCACGTCCACGCGTCCGTATTGCACGCTAAATCGGCAGCACATGCGTCGACAGGATCTCCTTCAGCACCATGAAGCTGCGCACCTGCCGCACGCCCGGCAGGTACAGCAACTGCTCCGCATGCAGCCGGTTGAAGCTTTCGCTGTCGCGCGTGCGCACCAGCATGAAGTAGTCGAATTCGCCCGTCACGACATGACATTCGACGCATCCCGACACCTTCTGCGCGGCCTTCTCGAACGCGGCGAACGCTTCCGGTGTCGAGCGGTCGAGCACGAAGCCGATCACGACCAGCATCCCCGCGCCCAGCGCCTTCGGTTCCAGCAGCGCGACGATCCCGCGGATCAGCCCCATTTCCTTCAGCCGTTCGACGCGCCGCAGGCACGCCGGTGCGCTCAGCTTGACCTTCGCGGCCAGCGCGACGTTCGAGATCGATGCGTCCTGCTGCAGTTGCCGGAGGATCGCGCGATCGATGCGATCGAGCACCGGCGCGGCTTCCGGCGCCTGTGCCGGTTGTCTGCCTAATTTCATTGCGTCTGCCTCCAGTTCGACGAAATCCGATTGTTCATGAATACCTGATGATGTCTTAAACGTAGGCCGACGTAATTTATTTCGCAAGCTCATTTCTCGCGCGTCTGCCTATCATTTTCTCGTCGGGGCGTCATCTGTCGGCCGGTGCCGGCTGCTCAGATCCCGTCACCTCCCGTCACTTATCTGCCGCGCCATTCGGAGACATTCGATGAACCTGCAACGCTTCCCCCGTTATCCGCTAACCTTCGGCCCGACGCCGATCCAGCCGCTCAAGCGCCTGAGCGAACACCTCGGCGGCAAGGTCGAGCTGTACGCGAAGCGCGAGGACTGCAACAGCGGCCTCGCATTCGGCGGCAACAAGACCCGCAAGCTCGAATACCTGGTCCCCGACGCGCTCGCGCAGGGCGCGGACACACTCGTGTCGATCGGCGGCGTTCAGTCGAACCAGACCAGACAGGTCGCAGCCGTCGCCGCGCATCTCGGGATGAAATGCGTGCTCGTGCAGGAGCACTGGGTCAACTACGAAGATCCCGTGTACGACCGCGTCGGCAACATCCAGCTTTCGCGCATGATGGGCGCCGACGTGCGGCTCGTATCGGACGGCTTCGACATCGGCATCCGCCGCAGTTGGGAAGAGGCGATGGAGAGCGTGCGGCAGGCCGGTGGCAAGCCGTATCCGATTCCGGCGGGCTGTTCCGAACATCCGCTCGGCGGGCTCGGTTTCGTCGGCTTCGCGGAAGAAGTGCGCGCGCAGGAAGCGCAGCTCGGCTTCAAGTTCGACTACATCGTCGTGTGCTCGGTGACGGGCAGCACGCAGGCAGGCATGGTCGTCGGCTTCGCGGCCGACGGGCGCGCGGATCACGTGATCGGCATCGACGCGTCGGCAAAGCCCGAACAGACCCGCGAGCAGATCACGCGGATCGCGCGCCATACCGCCGAGCTGGTGGACCTCGGACGCGACATCACCGACAAGGACGTGATCCTCGATACGCGCTACGGCGGCCCCGAGTACGGCTTGCCGAGCGAGGGCACGCTCGAGGCGATCCGGCTGTGCGCGCGGCTGGAGGGCATGCTGACCGACCCCGTCTACGAAGGCAAGTCGATGCACGGGATGATCGACAAGGTGCGGCGCGGTGAATTCGAGCCGGGGTCGAAGGTGCTGTATGCGCATCTGGGCGGGGTGCCGGCGTTGAGTGCGTACAGCGCCATTTTCCAGGAAGGTTGACGCGCGACGACGCGCCGCGCATCACGTGCCGAGACACGATGCGCGGCCCGCGCGCCTGTGCGCCCGCATCCCCACATCCCTACGTCCCTACGTCCCTACGTCCCTACATCAAACAACACATAAGTCACGTCCTATCCACTTGGTCCGGGCATGGTTCCCGAAAGCGCCCGGACACACCCCTCCCTCCTCCACGCCCGCCCCTCCCCAACCGGTGCCGTCACCGCTACGCACCACGAATACCACCCGGACGGAAATGCCCTCCGGCACGCAAGCGCCGAATGCCGATCACGAACGGGACGCGCTCAAACAAATCATTCGTACGTGTATTAATAATCAACCACCCGATTTAATACCCGTCCCATTTAAATCTCCCCCCTGGTTCCCGAAAATTGATGCCGGTCGAGTTGATTTAAATGTCGCTCGTTACAGCGTCGGCATTTAACAGTTGCTAAAGGACTGTGCCGCAGCGGCATCCGCGACCGACCGATCAGGCAGGCAGCGTCTCATCTCCACGCCCGCATTCCCGTGAAACGGAACCCGCAGCAATGCACCGGCTTTCGTCCGGCGCATGCGTTGCGCCGTGCGCGACGCGTCAGACGCCACGTCAAACAACACGCAACCAGAAGGGTATATGCATACGACACTCGCGGAACGGCGAACCGAAGCGCCGTCGGCGGCCCGCGGGCTGCTCGCACGTCTGTCCGACGTCGCGTTGATCGCATCCAGCGCCGTAGTGGCCGCCTGGATGCTCCACGGTGATGGCATTCACCGGTCTGCCGACATTGCCACCGTGGCAAGCGGAGCAGCATTCGCCATGATCCTGTTTCCCGCATTCGGCATCTATCGCGCCCCGCACGAGCGCCCGATGCACCGCATCGCGATCCTTACGTTGTGTGCGTGGCTGCTCGCACAAGCGGGCTCTGCTCTCCTGATGTTCTCGCTGCGTGGCGCACTGTTCGTCCCGGTGTCCTGCTTCGTGATCTGGACCCTGACGAGCGGCGTTGCGCTCGTCGCGTCGCGGCTCCTCGTGCATGGAACGCTCGGGCGCAAGCACGAAGGCGACCGGCTGGTCGCCGTCGTCGGCACCGGCACGCATCGCGCCGCCATCCTCGAGCGGATCACGCAATCGCCGTCCGGGTATCGCGCGGCGGCCGTGCTCGACGTGGCGAGCGCGTCGTGCGCGGCGCAGGATGCGCACGACGGCCTACGTCGCTTCAGCGAGCTCGATGCATTTGCCGAACACGTGCGATCGCATCCGATTCCGGAAGTCTGGATCGCGCTGCCAATCACCAACGTACGTGGCGTCGAACGGGTGCTCGATGCGTTCCGGCACGACCTCGTGAACATCCGTTTCATGCCCGACGTCAGCCAGCTCGCGATGTTCGACGCCGGGATGGTCGACCTCGTCGGCGCGCCGGCGATCAATCTTGTCGCGTCGCCGTTGCCGCCGCATGCGCAGACGCAGAAGGCGATCTTCGACCGCTTGTTCGCCGCAGCTGCGCTGGTTGGCACGGCGCCGCTGCTGCTCGCGATCGCGGCGGCGGTCCGGCTGTCGTCGCCGGGCCCGGTGCTGTTCCGTCAGCGACGCAAGGGCGCGGACGGCAAGACATTCACGATCTACAAGTTCCGCACGATGCGGGTCCATGCCGAAACCGCCGGCAACGTGCAGCAGGCGACGCGAAACGATCCCCGCGTGACCCGGGTCGGCGCGTTCCTGCGCCGCACGAGCCTCGACGAGCTGCCGCAGTTCATCAACGTGCTGCGCGGCGACATGTCCGTCGTCGGGCCGCGTCCGCACGCGATCGAGCACGACAACCTGTACCAGACGATCGTCGACGGCTACATCCATCGCTACCGCGTCAAGCCCGGCATCACCGGCTGGGCACAGATCAACGGCTTGCGCGGCGAAACCGATCGCATCGAGAAGATGCAGCGCCGGATCGAAGCCGATCTCTATTACCTGCGCAACTGGTCGTTCGGGCTCGACATGCGCATCGTCGTCGCCACCGTGACTCACGGCTGGATACACAGCAACGCGTATTGACGCGCGCGAGGCGCTGCTCCGCGCGGTGCCGCTTCAACCAAGAGGACTACTTATGGAAACCGCCATGATCGAGCGGAATGGCAACGTGCGCCCGCGTGGCGCCTGCATCGGACTGATGGTCGCCGTCAGCGTCGCGCTTTCCGCGTGCGCATTCGCTCCCGGCATGCGGATGAGCGAACCGCCGCCGCCGTCGGCCGATACGCAATCGGCTGGCGACCAGCCGCACTTCGAAATCACGAAAATCGACGCCGGCCTTATTCGCGCGCTGAAAGCGCGGGCCGATCAGCAACTGACCGCGCAAGCCGGCCTGCTGGCCGCGCCGCCGGCCGCCTACCGGATCGGCCCGGGCGACGTGCTGCAGATCACGGTCTGGGATCACCCCGAGCTCGCGGCGGCACAGGGCGCCGCGACGCAGGCGACGCCGCGCGCGGCCGATCCCGCCGCGGGCTTCGTCGTCGATCAGAAGGGCGGGGTGTCGTTCCCGTTCGCGGGCACGGTGCCGGTGGCCGGGCTGACCGCCGACGCCGCGCAGGCCCGCATCGCCTCAGCGCTGTCGCGCGTCTACCGCGCCCCGCAGGTGACACTGCGTGTCGCGTCGTTCCGGTCGAAGCAGGTGTACATCGACGGCGAGGTCCGCACGCCCGGCGGCCAGCCCGTCAACGACGTGCCGATGACGCTGTACGAGGCGCTCGGCCGCGCCGGCGGCATGAGCCCGGAGGCCGATCAAAGCCGCATCGCGCTCGTGCGCGGCGGCGTCACCCACCCGCTCGACCTGACCCGGATGCTGCGCGACGGCCAGAATCCGGCGGACGTCGTGCTCGCGGCCGGCGACCTGCTGCACGTGCCGGCGCGCAGCGACTACGGCGTCTACGTGATGGGCGAGGTCAACAAGCCGTCGCTCGCGCGGCCGCTGCGCGACGGCCGGCTGACGTTGTCGGATGCGCTGTCGCAGGCCGGCAGCGTGAACGCCAATACCGCCGACGCCGCCCAGATGTTCGTGGTCCGCGGCTCGCAGACGGATCGTCCGCAGGTGTTCCATCTCGACGCGCGCTCGCCCGTCTCGATGGTGCTCGCCAACGAGTTCGAGCTGCAGCCGAAGGACATCGTCTACGTGGACGGCAACAGCCTCGTACGCTTCAGCCGCGTGCTGAGCCTGCTGCTGCCGGGCGTCAATTCCAGCGCCACCGCGGCGCTCGCCGTCAAATGATCGCCGTCGCCACGCTCCTCGTCGTGTGCGTCGGCAATGTCTGCCGCAGCCCGATGGCCGAAGCGCTGTTTCGCGCGCGGCTGCCGGGCGTCGACGTGCGGTCGGCCGGCATCGGCGCGCTCGAGGGCCGGCCCGCCGATCCGCACGCGGTCTCGCTGATGCGCGAGCGCGGCCTCGACGTCGGCACGCATCGCGCGCACCCGTTCTCGTCGTGGCTCGGCACGCGGGCCGACCTGATCCTGACGACCGATCTCGACCAGAAGCGCTGGCTCGAGCGCCGGCATCCGTCGCTGTGCGGCCGCGTGTACCGCCTCGGCGATTGCAGCCCATCGCCCGACGCCACGCAGCGCGGCTTCGACGTGCCGGATCCGTATCTCGGCACGCGCGCGTCGTTCGAGCACAGCCTGCGGCTCATCGAGCGCGGCGTCGACGCATGGTGCACGCGCATCGCGCCGCCCGTTTCCACCTCCCGCTTTCCGGACTGAACCGATGACTTCCCCCCATTCGACCCAACATCCGCCCGACCGAGCCGACGAGATCGACCTCGCGGCCGTGGTCGACACCCTCGTCTCCCATCGCTGGCTGATCGCGCTCGTGACCGCCGCGTGCGTCGGCGCCGGCACGCTGTACGCGTTCCTGAGCCACCCGCAATACCAGGCCGACATCCTCGTGCAGGTCGAGGACAGCGGCGACGCGTCCGCGGCGAAAAGCCTGCTCGGCGACGTGTCGTCGCTGTTCGACGTGAAGTCGACGGCAGCGGCCGAGGCGCAGATTCTCGCGTCGCGACTCGTCGTCGCGCGCGCCGTCGACGATCTGCGCAGCTATATCGTCGCGCAGCCGAAGCGCTTTCCCGTTGTCGGCGATTTCGTCTCGCGCTTCAACACGGGCATCGCGCGCCCCGGCGTGTTCGGCATCGGCGGCTACGCGTGGGGCGACGAGCGCGTCGACATCGCGCGCTTCGACGTGCCGAAGCCGCTCGAAGGCGACCGCTTCGAGCTGACGATGCTCGACGGCGGACGCTACCGCCTTTCCGGCGCCGCGATGCCCGCGGCGGTCGTCGGCACCGTCGGCCGCGCGGAGCGATTCCAGACGGCATACGGCCCGCTCGTCGTCGACGTCACGCGTTTCGATGCGAATCCGGGCACCCGCTTCGCGCTCGTGCGGCACTCCCGCGCCGAGACGATCGATACGCTGCGCCGCGCACTCGACGTGCAGGAAAAGATCAAGCAGTCGGGCGTGATCGTCGCGACACTGCGCGGCCCGGACCCGCAGCGCGTGCAGGCGCAGCTCCAGACGATCGCCGATCACTACCTCCGCCAGCACCTCGAGCGCAAATCCGCCGACGCCGCGCAATCGCTCGCGTTTCTCAACAAACAGTTGCCGACGTTGAAGCAGCAGCTCGAGCATTCCGAGCAGCGCTATACGAACATGCGCAACGCGAACGGCACCATCGACCTGACCGAGGAATCGAAACTGATCCTGCAGCAGACGGCCGACGCGAAGACGCGCCTGCTGGAACTGCAGCAAAAGCGCGACGAGATGGCCACCCGCTTTGCGCCGGGCCATCCCGACATGGCCGCGCTCGACGCGCAGATCGGCACGCTACGCGGCCAGCAGCAGGATTACGAACGCCAGGTCAAGCGCCTGCCCGATCTCCAGCAGGATGCCGTGCGGCTGATGCTCGACGTGAAGGTCGATACCGATCTCTACACGGCGCTGCTCGCCAACGCGCAGCAGCTCGAGCTGGTGAAGGCCGGGCGGACCGGCAGCGTGCGGCTGGTCGATGCACCGGTCGTGCCCGAGGAGACCGTGCGCCCGAACCGGCCGGTCGTGATCGGCGCCGCCGCGCTGCTCGGTCTGCTGCTCGGCACGTCGCTCGCGTTCGCGCGCAGCTTCCTGTTCGGCGGCATCGGCAATGCCGACGAAATCGAGCGGCACCTCGGCCTGAGCGTCTACGCGACGATCCCGGACTCTCCGGCGCAGCGTCAGATCGCACGGCAACTGGACGCACGCACGCCAGGCACGCATCTGCTGAGCGTCGCGCATCCGCACGAGCCCGCGGTCGAAAGCCTGCGCAGCCTGCGGACCGCCGTCCATTTCGCGATGCAGGGCGCGCGCAACAACGTGATGCTGCTGACGGGGCCGGTGCCAGGCGCGGGCAAGTCGTTCGTGTCGGCGAATTTCGCCGCGCTGCTGGCCGCAAACGGCAAGCGCGTGCTGCTGATCGACGGCGACCTGCGCAAAGGCTACCTGCACGACTATTTCGGCGTCGCGCGCGAGTGCGGCTTCGCCGAGCTCGTGACGGGCGCAGTCGCGCCGCACGACGCGATTCACGCGAACGTGGTCCCGAACCTCGATTTCGTGTCGACGGGCACGCTGCCGCCGAACCCCGCCGACCTGCTCGCGCACGACCGCATCGCGACACTGGTCGATACGCTGTCCGCACGCTACGACGCGGTCGTGATCGACTCCGCGCCGATTCTCGCCGTCACCGACGCGGTCGCGCTCAGCCGGCACGCAGGCACGCTCCTGCTCGTCGCGCGCGCAGGCGCCACACGCCTCGCCGAGCTCGGCGAGGCGGCCCGGCGCCTCGCGCATAACGGCGTCGCCGCGAGCGGCGTGCTGCTCAACGGCGTCGACCCGCGCGCGGGCCGATACGGCGCCCGGTACGGCGCGTACCACTACACGCAATACGACTACGCGCCGCGGCAGCACCGCGGCTCGGGCTCGCCCGCGATGCGCGCGCTGCACGCGCTCGCTGGCCGGATTCGCCGCGGAGGTGCGCGATGAGCGATACGCCCCGCATCGACGGCTACGTCCGTTCCGGCATCGAGGCCACCACGCCGGCCGTCCACACCCCCGCGCGCACCGCAGACAAGCGCGACAAGCACGCCACGGCGCAGCGCCTGCGCGTCGCGCTCGTCGCGGAAGCCGCGGGCGGCGGCGTGGCGGTCCATCTCGCCAGCCTGATCGACGGGCTGCACGCCGCCGAAGGCATCGAGCTCCACCTCGTCGTGCCCGAGGGGCCGCGCTTCGACGCGTCGATCCTCGACGCCCGCGTGCTCGCCCGCTGCAAGTCGGTTCACAGGGTGCCGATGCAGCGCGCGGTCGGCTGGCGCGACGCGCTCGCCGTCATGCACGTCTACCGGCTGTTGCTGCGCATCCGCCCCGACATCGTGCACAGCCACAGCTCGAAAGCGGGCGCCATCGCGCGACTGTGCGCGGGACCGTGGCGGCACGTCTATACGCCGCATGCGGTCTACACGCTCAACCCGCTGTTGAGCCCCCGGCAGCGCCGCTTCTACGGCGCGATCGAGCGCCTGCTCGGCCGCGCGTGCACGAGCCGGATCATTGCGGTGTCGCGCGACGAAGCCGCCCACCTGCACGACGCGCTCGGCATTCCCGCGCACCGCATCGACACGATCGTCAACGGCGTGCCGCCTGCCGCGCCGATACCGCGCACCGACGCGCGGCGCGCGCTCGGCCTGCCTGACGACGCGATCGTCGTTGGCTTCGTCGGGCGCTTCGACTATCAGAAGGGCGTCGACCGCCTCGTGCGGATCGCGCGCGGCGTCTTCCGGCAGTGCGGCGACGCCGTGCAATTCGCGGTGATCGGCCCCGGCGATTTCGGCGCGGCGGCCGGCCCGGAAGCCGACGACCTGCCGCGCAACCTGCACGTCGTCGGTCCGCTCCACGACGCCGCCCGCTACTTTTCCGCGTTCGACCTGTTCGCGCTGCCAAGCCGTTACGAAGGCTTTCCGTACGTGTGCCTCGAAGCGATGGCCGCACACGTGCCGATCGTCGCGTCGAACGTGGCCGGCGCTGCCGAGCTGATCCGCTCGACCGAGATCGGCCTCGTCGTGCCGAACGACGACGACACGACGGACTTCCGGCACGCCGTCGTCACGCTGGCGGGCGACGCGCCGCTGCGCCGCACGATGCGCGCGAATTGCACGGCGGCCGTCGAACGCTACTCCGCGGCCGCGATGGTCCGGCGCACGCTCATTCTCTACCGCAGTCTCGTTCACAAGGAGGCGACATGACCTCGACGATGCACGTCGCGCTGCTGCATGCGTACAGCGCGTGCAATTCGGGGGACGGCCTGCTGGTCGATCTGTCCGTCAAGCTGCTGAAGGAAGCATTCGGAGACGCGACGCGCGTGTCGATCGTCGCGGCCGATCCGTCATCGTTTCCGCAATACGACGACGTGCGGGCGGCCCCCGTGCTCGCGGATCGCGGCGCCGCCCGCGTGCGCGGCGCGGCCGGCTTCGCGCTGCCTGTCTGCGCGAACGGACGCCTGCGCGAACTGCGCCGCCTGCTTGCCGGCGTCGACCTGATCGCCGGCGTCGGCGGCGGCTATCTGCGCGCGCGCCATGCCGTCGAGGCGCTCAAGCTTGAAGCCGGGCATCTGCTGCAGATGCGTGCGGCGAAGGCGTCGGGCAAGCCCGTCGTCTATCTGCCGCAAAGCATCGGCCCGGCGCATCCCGCATGGCCGCTGGGCGCGCACCTGCGCGGGATGCTCGCGTCGTTCGACAGCGTCTTCGTGCGCGACGACCGTTCGTTCGCGTTTCTGTCTGCGAACGGGAACACGCAGCGCGCGCCCGATCTCGCGGTCCTCGAATTCGAACACCGTCGCGACGCGATCCTGCGGCGAGCCGCACGCGCCGGCGACGAGGTTCGCCACGTCGCGTTCGTGCTGCGCCGCGCGCCGGCATGGAGCCGCGCGCAGCGCGCACGGTACGCCACGTCGATCGCGCGATTAGTCGAACTCGTCAGTGCACACTGCCGCGTCACGTTCGCGGTGCAGAGCACGGGCCGCGGCAACGACGACGCCGCGTACTACCACGACATCGGCATTCGGGATGCACTCGTGCCGCTCAGGACGCTGCTCGCCCACGATCGGCCAGACCGGGTCGTGTCGGTGCGCCTGCACGGCGCGCTCGAATCGGTGCTGCAGGGCGTGCCTGCGTTCCACGTCAGCTACGAACGCAAGGGTTTCGGCGCGTATGGCGATCTTCATCTGGACGACTGGGTCGTCAACGGCGCCGGGTTCGATCCGGACGAGGCCGCCCGCAAGATACTCGCGCCCGGATCGGCCACCGCGTTCTGGCACGCGGCCCAAACCGGGCTCGACCGGATCGGTGTCGCGCGCGAACGCGTGATCGACGCGCTGCGCGCCGCACGGCGCGCGTGACGACGGCGGATCTTCGATGCTCATTCGACTCTTCCTCCGGTTCGCCGCGCTCGGCCTGAAGTTCTGCCTGACGCTCGTCGTCGCGCGCACGCTCGGCTTCGACGCCGTGGCCGCCTACGGACTCGCGGTCGCCGCGTCGGTCATCGCGTCGAAACTGCTCGGCCTCGGCTTCGGCACCGAACTCAACCGACGCCTCAGCACGCGCGATCCGCTGCCCGCGATCCGCGACGCGCGCGTACTGGGCATCGCGTTCTGCGCCCTCTATTTCGTCGTCTGCGCGGTGCTCGTCGTCGCGCCGATTGCCGGCATCCGCGTCGACGCGTTCGGCATGTCGCCCGACGTGCTGACGTGGGTCGTGCTCGTCGCACTCTCCGAGCATGCGGCATTCGAAACGAATGCATGGGTCTACTCGCTGCATCGGCCGCGCGCCGGCTCGCTGCTCCTCTTCGCCCGTACCGGCGCATGGGCCGGCGCCGCGTGCGCCGGGCTGCTCGCCGGCGTGGTGCGCTCGATCGACGTCGTCTTCGCGCTCTGGTTCGCATGCAATGTGTGCGCCGTCGCCGCGTCGTGGTGCTTCATCAGCGCGCTTGCGCGTCGCGCGCACCGCGCCGCGCGGCCCGATACATCGCCGCCGGCGCGCCGCATGCTCGCCGTCTGGCTGAACGGCCTGCCGTTCTACGTGGCGGGCATCGTGCTGTCGCTGCTGCAATATCTCGAGCGCTTCGTCGCCGGCAGTCATGCAGACGCCGACGCACTCGGCCGCTACGTCTTTGCATGGTCGATCGCCAATGCCGTTCAGACGGTTGCGTTTGCGACCATTGTCGTAGCGGCCGGTCCGGGATTCGTGCGCGCGCTCGGGGACGACTCCGACCGATTCCGCCGACAGCTTCGACGCGCGACGGCGGCAAGCGCGGGCGTTGCCATCCTGCTCGGCGTCGCCATCCTTGCGGTTCATGGCGACATATTCCAGCTCGCGCATGAACGAAGCGGCGCGCGGGAAGTCGCGTTGCTGGCGGTGCTGCTCGCGTCGTTCGTGCTGCGCGCGGTCGCCGACGTGCTGTGGGCCGCGGCGATCGCGTTGCGCGCGGGGCTCGCAACGATGCTGTCGATGGGCGTTGTCGCGACTGCCTGCGTCCCGGCCGCATGGTTCCTGATCGCGCGTTTCGGCATGCCTGGCGCCGCGCTCGCGCACCTGGCGGCCAGCATCGCGATCGTCGCCGTGCTGGCACGACTCGTCGGGCGCGGCGCACGAACCTGCGCGCCACGCTCAATCATGGAGACCCCATCCGATGCTTCATAAGCTGATCGAAGCGGGGCCCGCGCTCAGCCGGGGATTGAGATCCGCGATCGCGGCGGCGGCCGTGTCGCTCTACTGGATCGTCTATGTGAAGGCCGGCGCGTTTCTTCCCGAATATGTGTTCCGGGACGCCGAGAAAATCCAGAGCCAGATCGGCGGATCCAGCGACTACGAAGGCACGTCGTTCGATGCCGTCGCGAAGTTGTACGCGATGCTGGGCGCATCCGGCACGCACGTGCTGACCGCCGTGATCGGCGCGCTGTTCATCTGGCTGATGATCGCGCAGGCGCGCCGCGTCGGGTCGCTCGTCGCGAACCTCGTCCTGCTCGCACCGTGCGTGTTCTTCAATCTGTTCGTTGCGAGCAAGGACACGCTCGTCGTGCTGATGGCCATCGTGCTCGTCCGGGTTGCGCTGCGCCGCTCAACGCTCGTCACCATCGCAGCCGCCGTCGTGCTGTACGGCGGCTACGCGGCCGTCGTGCGCAGCTATTTCGCGCTGATTCTCGCGATCGCGATCGCCGTGCTGCTGTTCCGGCATGGATCATGGGGCCGCAGGACATGGCTGATGCTCGCCGCGCCGCTCGCGCTCTTCCTGCTGCCGAACGACGTCTACTATCTGCTGCAGCATCCGCGCGACATGGCGGCCGACTATCTCGCGTACGGCTCCCCGTTCGGCGCACGCACCAGCTTCCACAACCTCGTCGTGCCGGATTCGTTCAGCGCGTTCTGCATGAACTACCTGTATGCGCTGTCGCGGCTGAATCTGCCGGTGCTGTTCTCGCCGGGGCCGAAGGAAATCGCGATGCAGGTGTTCGTCTGGATCGCGCTGGCCGCCGTGTGGCGCCGTGCGCGCGGCGACAAGCATCCTGCCTGCGACGTGCTCGCCGCTCTCGTCGTCGGACACATCGCGGTGTCGATGCTGTTCGAACCCGACCTGGGCAGCTACACGCGCCATCTGTCGAGCGTGTCCCTGCTGTGCGCGGTGCAGTTCGCGAGGTTCTCGCGCCCGGTGCGCGGGCCGGGCCGGACAGCCGACGCACCCGGCGCCGCCGTCGTCCGACGCGCGGCCGCTGGCCCCCGCAGCTACGCCGCAACATATCGTCGTGTTCCGTCCGAAGGCCGACATGCGTGAAAACATGCATCAACGCGCGTTCTTCCCGAACATCCAGGCTGCGCGCGCACTCGCCGCTCTCGCGGTGGTCGCCTATCACATGCACGTGCTTCCGTTCGGCCAGGCCGGCGTCGACGTCTTCTTCGTGATCAGCGGATTCATCATGTCGTGGGTCGCGCCGGACGAAGGGCGCGCGCTCTTCCGCAAGCGCTTGGTCCGGGTTGTGCCGCTCTACTGGCTGACGACGCTCGGCATCTACGCGATTGCCGTGCTGCGTCCGCACTGGTTGAACACGACGACGGCTGCGCCCGAATACCTCGTCAAATCGCTGCTGTTCGTGCCGTAGGTCAAGGAAAACGGTCATTGGGGGCCGCTGAACCTGAACGGCTGGACCCTCGAGTACGAGATGCTGTTCTATCTCGCCGTTGCGGCAAGCCTCTGGGTCGTCCGCGCACGCCGCGCGACGGCGTTTGCAGCGCTGATGCTCGCGTCGCTCTGCCTATGGGTGGCAATCGACGGCACACCCGGCACCGTCGCCCATCACCTCGGGCAACCGTTCGTGCTGGAGTTCGGCCTCGGTGTCCTGGCGTATCGGGTGCTGCAAACCGGCATCGTGTGCCGAATCGCCGCGCCGGCGTGGGCGATCGCGGCAGTTGGTGCGGTCGTAGCGGTTCCTTTGTCTTATGCTGTGTGCGGTACGCCACAAGCGTTCATGCGCATTGCGATATGGGGCGTGCCGGCGTGCGTGCTGATCGTTTCTCTGGTCGCGCTCGACATGCGGAACTGGACGATCACGAACCGGGTCGTGGCTTCGCTCGGCGCAGCCAGTTACTCGATCTATCTGATCCATCCGTACGTGATCGGGGCAGCCGACAAGATCGCCGGGTTGCGTGCGGATCTTCAGAGCTGGTCTGGTGTCGCGACCGTGTGCGCAACGCTTTGCATGGTCTGTCTATCGGGATATGTGTGCCACATCTGGATCGAGCGGCCGATAGTGTGGCATTGAGTCGAAGGCTCCGGCTGTCTCGTTGACCGTAGCCCGCAAAGCCGCACAATTTCCACTCGTTTATTCAACGCTTGCAGCACGCCAGTTGGCAGTGCGTCCCCACGATTTCGCGTCGACGCAATCTTGATGTCAAGTCGCTTCCAAAAACGCGGGCCCCTCTTCTCGTACCGCGCTCCTGGACGCGTGAGTGCGACCCACTGGACCCGAGCGAGCTTGTTCGTCCGCACAATCGTATCTTGTTGTGACGCGTCCTGCCTTCAAGGGCATCGAGCCATCATCCGAGTCGATCTCGGGAGCCGTCCGGATGCATCGGGAAAGATCCGGCTCCCCGTTCTCGTAACCTGGCTCACGGACTGATTGCCGCGCTTGCAGATACCCGACAACGCCAGCTTGCCTCCCGTTGCATGCTGACGCGGCACAAGATCGATCCACGCGGCCAAATCTCGTCCGGTGCGGAATGGCTTGCCATCTCCAACTGCCCCACACAAGGCACTTGCGGCAAGGGCGCACGGTTCCGGGAATCGTCGTGAGTCGATACACGACGTCATCCCGCTGGGCGAAGGATTCGATTGGCTCGGAAAGTGACGTGACGCGCTCATCCATGCGCAAGAAATCCGGCCGCTGAACCACGAGAAGCATCGTATCAGCGGCGTCAGGTCGTCAGAGCCGTATGCGCGGCTGCGAGCGACGTCTCGCTGGAACCTGCCGACTCCAGCGTGGATGGCAATGCCGTATTCGAGCAGGTGGCAACGAAACCAACTCACAATGGCGGCGTGCTGGTGAGCAACACGGGCTCGCACGCGGCGCGGCGCGGCGCCTGCGTGTCAGGTTGTTCGTGGCGGTTGGCAGGGACGAAGCGGGTCGTCAGGTGCGTCATGGCTTCGGCGATCGCTTGGGCGTCGAGCGTGTCGTCTTTGTTCGACTTCAGTTAGAGTTTGATGAATTGGGTTGGTATCAGCCTGACATCGCGACCGATGGCTATCAGCGATGGTCTGCCGCAGGGTGCAGCAAGACGCCAAAAACGGAATCCCTCAATAGGTGCTTCCGCGAGAAACGCCTCAATGCACATGGGTTCTTCTCGCGCGAGGGTGCCGGATGATAAATCGAAATCCGACAAGAGTACGATAACGAGAGCAATGGCACTCCGTGCTGCAATGAATGACGCCGGCAGAATTCCGTCATCGGTACGCCGCTGGGTCGATTCGGCCCACTACGAACTGGTGGAAACTCCCGAGCGAGACCGACAAGGAATTCGATGCAACCTTTAACCGGAAAATCCACCAATTTACCAATAGCGCACGTAGCAAGACAAGGCCATATCGGCGATCCACAGTTCGTCATCGAGCATCAGGTTGATCAATACGTACTCGCGACGCGCTGACCCCGAATTTTCCAGATTCAAAACTGCGGATTTCCAGGTAGATGGTGCCAATATCGCCGATGAGGATCGTGGCGATTCAATATAATGAATCGCGCAGCGGTCACATGCAAGATACTGCTAGTTAAAGCTCATGGTAAAGGTCGCCTTGCCATTTGCCGAGCCCACCCCGATATCGGATGAGGTTCGTATATAGTGCGCACTGAACGGAATCGTAACAACCCCGTTCCCCAACGATCCGACTTCCCATTGGTTGACGTTGCCCACTGCAGAGGAATCCGCACCATAATTTACCAGGACATTTTCCGAGGTTCGCTTGATCTGGATGCCCACACCAGTCGCAGTGGAATCCTTCGTCAACGACAGGACATTGGTTCGATTTGACGTATTTGTCGCATCGGTCATTGTCATGTGGGCTTTTACTGTCGCCCCGCTCAAGCCCCCGGTACATTGAATGCTCACGTTGAAGGACTTCTCATCGCTCGTCGCCCCAACACTGTTCAACTTCCGTATCGGCACATTACCGAGAGGAACCGTAACCGACTTTGTTGATACAGCACACGACGGCCTCCTCGGCCCAATTGAAACATCGTCAAACCAGAGTTCCGCAATTACTTTTTCCTTGATATCTCCCACATACGTATGCGTTGCAACCAAACCACTCAGCGTTCCAGTTCCATAAATTGGACCGATTTTTACCAGTTCCACCAGCAACCCGGTAGTCTTTTCCCATCTATCCGGCCACCAGTTATCCTTCCCCTGAATCTCGTTGGGCCCGCCAACAGGCCAATAAATTATAGTATTTCCCAACCCCTTCAACCGAACTCCAATACCAGGCACAGACGTCTCGTATGCAGAATAGTTAGCTTTCACGCCCATCATTCTCCGCCAACCCTGAAAAGGGTAGTATTCGCAGCGAACATTGATTCTTCCGAGAGATTCAGGTTGCGCTAGATGACTCCACAATACAGTGCCATCAGGAACTGACGCATCCACCGTCAGACTCGCCGGCATCGATATATATGCCTTCAAGACTCCCTCCTTTCCACTGCCACCATCCCCTTCTCCATGACACGAGTCAGCCAGTACTGGTGCCGCGTAAAAATATCCACAAGCCAATAGTGCAACCCGGCATAGAGCGCCCACTGAAAATCTATTCATGAGAACCTCAAGTGATTTCAAAAATGTTAAAAATTCCCATCAGTCACGATAAATCAATCCTGATGCTTCATTCCTTCTCAAATCCGCTAGCCAACTGAAGCCTGCAATCAGGTAGCACTCTTGCGCCCCCCCTCGGGTTTGCAAACGCCCTTGATCTGCGGGTACGTGTTGCTTGTCGGTTGCCCCTTCTCACGGATGGGCAATGCGTAGGCAACACGGCATTGGGACGTGCCATCGGCATCCCACTTGACGCTCAGATTTCCGGCGTCCTTCAATTGCCGCGCAAAAATCTTGCTGGCCTGCGCGACGACGCCAACCTCGCGCCCTTCTTCGTCGAGCACCGCCGCACCAAACGGCAGCGGCGTGCCGTCGGCGAATCGCGCCTGGATCATCGCCGAACGTCCCGTGGACGTGCCAAACTTGAGTAGCGGTACAGCGCCCGCGCGCGGTGCGACTTGCTGGCTGGTTTCCTTCAATTCGACATCGATCGACAACCCCTTCGGATCAAGCTCGATCGTGTTGAGGCTATAGGGCGTCAGGAACGGTACGACCGCGTAGCCGCGACTGTCGATACGCACGCCGGACGCTGTCGTCACACGGGCGCCATCGGCCCCCGGCGCTTCGACGATGCCGAACGTCTCCGACAAGGGTTGCGAAAGCGTGACACCGCCCGGATGGGCTACAACGGCACCGCGCACACCGATCGAGCCCTGCTGGTAATCGCGGCTCGCACCCGCACGTGCGCTCAACTCCGCCTTTGCACCGCGATAGACGATGCTGCCGCTGCCATCGGTGCTCGACGAGCCCGAGCCGGAAGCATGGTTCGCGGCGACGCTGTAGGACAGGTTGTTGTCCACGCCACTCGACCCGGACAGAATCGACTGGACATTCGTGCGGCCGTTCGTATCGTGGGATACGTTGCCTGTCACGCTGACCGAGTTCGTCTTGCCGAGCGGGATCATCACGCTTGCGTAATAGAGCGTACTCATCTGGCCGCCGACGTTTCGCTGCCTGGTCGCGGACAAGTTATAGGAAATATTCCGGAACGAATTGTTATAGCCGACCGAATAGTTGACGTCGGACCCCGACCGGTTCCAGTAATTGGACGCCGATGCCGTCACATTCAAGCTGCCCCGCCGCTCGCCAAGGTTCTGACTCAGCGTCAATGACGCGCGGTTCCGCTGCCGCCACACCGAATCGATCGTCCCCGTTTCTCGCGCGCTCTGCCGTGCCGTCATCGCATCGTTCAGGCCAAAGTAGCCACTCGTCGAATAGCGATATGCGGCCAGTGCGATATCCGTTCCGGTCGCCTGCATCGATTTCGAGTAACTGATGCGCATGCTCGAACCATTGAAGCGCTTCATGCCGGGAATCGACGTACTGGCCTGCGTGATATCCGCGCCGATCGCGCCGAAGGACGTGTTGAATGCCGCACCCAGCAAAACGGACGCGTAGCCTTCGGCAATCGTGACACCGCCGTATCCGGTGATCAGGTTCGACAGACCTCGTTGCCATGTGGCCTGTGCAAAAAGCGGATTGCTTGAATCCTGCTGATCACGCACCGTACCGGCGACAAAGCTGTAGCGGTTGATACCCGGCCGCAACGACTGCGGCACGGCCGCATAAGGAATCGAAAACGTGTGGACAGAACCGTCAGCCTCGGTCACGGAAACGACCAGGTCGCCGCCATATCCCGTCGGATACAGATCGTCGATCTCGAAAGCCCCGGGCGCCACCGTGGTTTCATAAAGCTTGATGCCATTCTGCTCGATCGTCACTCTCGCATTGCTGTTCGCAATACCTCGGACGACCGGTGCGTATCCGCGCAACGATTCGGGCAGCATCCGGTCGTCAGTAGAAATTCGAACGCCCCTGAACTGCGTCGAATCGAACAAGTCACCCGTCGTACTGGTTTCGCCGATCACGAGCTGCGACGACAATGACGGGAGATCGCGCTGCACATAGGTCGAGATATCCTGATAGCGGCTGCCGCCTCTTGAATCCCACGTGTATGCGCCGTCGTGGCGAAAATGCCAGTTTCCCGCATTGAAGCCGGTGGTCAAGCCGACGTAACCGTGCGTGTTGGCCGTGTTGCCACTCGTTTTCGAGCTATACAGGTTCGCGTTGTAGCCGAGCATCCCGACGGTAACGCCCGAGCTCCATTGATCCGGGCTCACGTACCCACGCGCGCTGCGTTTCAGCGAAGCTTGCGGAATGCTCAGCGACAGACGCTGCTCGCCAAAGTCGAAGCTCGCGCTCGCTTCCGGAACAAGCTGTCCGATCCGCAAACACGCCTTGTCAATCGTGATCTGCTTGACGAGCCCGGGCTCAAGCTTTTTGAAGTCGAGGCCGATACGGCGCAGCAACTGTTCGTCGAAACACGGTTGCGCATCGAGCGTGCGTGGCGATGCCTGAAAGGAGACGTCCGTCCGGCCAACCCATTTCGCGCCGACATACAGGTCGACGTTGTACGTCCCCGGAGCCACGGCATTTCCGCGCTCGAACCGCGACAGGTCGACACGACCGCCCGCCCCGTTGCCGAGGAAGCCGGGATCGAATTCGACTTGGGCGAGTTGCATCGGCGCGACTTCCGTCGGCGACGCCGTTTCCGCACGAGCCAGCCCTTGCCAGGCAGCGAGCCCCGACAACATCAACGCGCTAATTGGCTTGAGGCGGGGCATCTCAACGACAGCGCCATGATTCTGATGGCCAGCCGAAACCATTTCGGACACTCCATTTTAATTCGGACTTCGAAATTATTGATAAGCTGATCAGTCGCTTGGGCATCGCATCGACATGCGATGCGTATAACCAGGTTCAGCAGCTCGATTTAAGCGGCAACGCGCTCAACCAGGTGCGGTGGCGATCCTTCGCACCTGCGTGATGCGACGGATCCGCACGATTTGACTTACTTACTTGCCGAGCTTGATCGGTTGCTCGTGGGTCTTGCCTGCGCCCCAATCATTCAGACTGGAGAACGAGACGGTTGCGCCTGACGCGGGAACTGCGTGCAGCCCTTTGATCGGAAACATCTGTGTTTCACCAGGCAAAACGGCGCCGACCGGGGCCTCATAACTATGGCCATCTGCTTTAAGTGCGATCTCTCCAATATTCACGATATATTGCGTTGGATTCGTCGCCTTCAGCGCGTACTTTCCGTTCTCGCCTACCACTTCCCACTTCACCTGTGCCGGCGCGTCTTCCGCCTTGCCCTGCAAGCCGTCCGGACGGTAAATCACTTTGATGCGGGTACGAAATGCGATCTGAACCTTGTTGCGATCGTCGTTGGCTGCCTTCGGAGGCACTTCAAGCACATTCAGCCAAAACAGGCTTTCCTTGTCCTTCGGAAGCGGCTCGTTCGTATGAATCAGACGAAGCGATTGCCCCTTGCCGGGTTCCATCCGGAACATGGCGGGCGTCAGCGTGAACGGCACATCGATTTGTTCCGGCGCCGCATTTGCGTCGCCATTGTCGAGCCACGTCTGAACAAGCACGGGCGCGTTGCCGTCGTTCGTGATTTTGACCGTCACTTCGCGTTCCGCTGCCGGGAAAATCACGCGCGTTCCGGAAATCACCACGCTTGCATCAGCTTGCGCCGCGAAAACTGCAGCGGTCAGCGCGAGTGTACGAAAAATATTCGGAAGTTTCATATGATCGGATCAGGTTATTCATAAGTTGACAGTCACAACAAAATGAGTCGATCCACAACCGGTTCGACGCGATTTGGCGGAGGGCCTTCCCAAAGACCGAAAGGCCCTCCCGGTCTCGATTACTGGTAAGTCAGCGAGTATTGAACCTTCGAGTTCGCGCTACCCGCCGTCACTGCGTCGCTGGCGTAGTACTCTGCGAAATAGTTCAACGTGGCGGTGCCGTCGGCAGCAATATCGACCACTTGCGAATTCTGGTCGCCTGCAGAGCCAACCTTGATCTGCTGTTGCTGGTCATTCAGCACGTTGATCTGAACGCCCTTGGCTGCATCTGCCGCGGCATCCAGCGTCAGTCGGCCGCTCGATGCGTCGACGTTCGCGCCCGTCTCGAAGAACACGCCGACCTTGCCGCCCGTCGAGCCGCATTCGCTGAGCGCCAGCGTGAACGGCGTGCGACCCGCGACCGCGCCGACCGACGACAGCGCCGTGCTGCGGATCTTCGGCAGATCGACCGTCACGTCACCGGTAGCACCACCGTTGATCTTGCAGGTGGATTGCAGAATCGAACCGTTGATCGTGATCGTGCCATCGGCAGCATGAGCGTTCGAAGCAATCATGACCAGACCGGCCGAAGCGAGGAGTGCGGAAAGGAGTTGCTTTTTCATGTGGTAGGCCTACGTAAAAAATAACATGCTTTAAAAATGACATGCCGCCATAAAAGCGACACCTGAAAGATGTGGAACATTGATCCCACGGACATAATTCTGATTTTTCCAGCTGATTTTTTTAATAGGACAAGATCGATAAGATCCTAAAAAAAACTCGTACTTGTACGAAATCAGAAAAATCGATTCCGATTTAACTTTGATTTACTTTTGATTTAATTGCGATAAAACGCAGATTCTTACGCGCCGCCCAGGACGGGGGGCGTAATCGACCTTGTACTGTCCGGACCGGGAGCAGTTGAGCGCTACGAATAAGCGGGGATATGGCGCGGCCGAACCACCTGAATTTGGTGGAGGCTCCAACGCCTTGGGGAAGGGTTCGTCACGGAAACAGGCAACGGAAATATCGACATTCCGCTCACCTCACGCCACATCAAGACAGGCCGCAAACGCAGGGCCGGCTCTGCCAACGCGATTGCCGCTTTCACGATGTGCGGTCAGTCATCCGGCGCCGTGCCGGATCTCGCGCCACGCACGGCCGTTGTCGAGAACATCCGCTTGCGCATCGCACGACGGGGGCCATCACGCCATCGCCCGCCGTTCCACTGATGTGTCACAAGCGAGCGATTCGACGGCGTTTCAAGCGGCCTCTCACCGAGCAACGTTACTCGCGTATTCCTGTTTCACGGCCCGGCTCAGCCAGCCGCCGCAATGCCTGCCGGATTTCATCCCGGAAGCCCGACCAACGCGCGCTGAGCGCGTCTGCCTCCCCCTCGCTGGCGGCAACTTCCATCTCGGCGCAAGCATCGCGCGCGGCCACGTCGCCCGCCATCGCGAACCCGCCCCGCATCGAATGCAGTTCGACCTTGATCGAGTCGATTTCACCGTCCGACAACGCCGCTTCGATCACCACCAGCGAACGCAGCGTCGCCGCGCGCAGCGTCTGCCGCATCTCGTCGGTCACGACCGGCGGCCCATCATGCGCCGGCGCTTTCGCTTCACCGCTCGCCACCGCCCGCCGACCGCCATGCCGGCTCAATACCGCTTCAAGCGTATCGATCGACAACGGCTTCAACACGACCTCCACTGCACCGGCCCGCTCGCAGCGCCGGCGATCTTCGTCGGTCGCATGCGCGGTCATCGCGATCACCGGCACCTTCGCGCCCTGCTCACGCAGAAAATTCGCCAGCGCAAACCCGTCGAGCTCGGGCATGCCGAGATCCGTCAGCACGACGTCGAACGAGTGCTCGAAGAACGCGCGCATCGCCTCCACGCCGTTGGAAACGATCGTGGCGTCATAACGCAATGCATCGAGCTGATCGCGCAGCAACGCGCGGCCCGCTGGATGATCCTCGGCAACGAGCACGCGCAGCGGTTCGTCGTCTTCACCGGCCAGCGCGTGCGTTTCGGCACCCGCCGTCGCGTCGGATTCCTCATCCGACTCTGACGTTGATCCATAGCCGCGCACCGCATCCGCGAACGCCGGCAGTTCCAGTGTGTCGGCCCGCCACCCGAGCGGCGCATCGAGCAACGGCAACGCGGCGGTGAACGTCGTGCCCTCGCCAAGACGGCTGTCGACGCTCAGCTCACCGCCCATCAGCGTGACGATGCGCTTGCACAGCGGCAGCCCGAGCCCCGTGCCGCCGAAGCGCCGATAGACCGATGCGTCGGTCTGGATATAGACGTCGAACAGCGTCGGCATGCTGTCCTCGGGAATGCCGATGCCCGTATCGCGAACGACCACCTCCACGCGCCGCCCGGCCGCACCGGCCGGCGCAAGCCGCGCCTCGACCGTCACGCCGCCGCGCTTCGTGAACTTGATCGCGTTGCTGACGAGGTTCGACACCAGTTGACGCAGCCGGGTCGGGTCGCCCACGTAGCCGTCGGCCAGCTCCGGCGCGACGCGACAGGCAAGCCCGAGGTTTTTCGCATCCGCGAGCGGCCGGAAAATCGCGGTCACATCGGTCAATACACGGCGCAGATCGAACGGGATGCTTTCGAGCACCATCTGGTTCGACTCGGCCTTCGACAGGTCAAGCACGTCGTTGATCACGCGCAGCAACGTGTCCGAGGACGACGCGACCGTCCTCAAGCGCCGCCGCTCCGCCGCCGGCAGCGACGCGCGGGCCATCAGTTCGAGATTGCCGATGATCGCGTTGAGCGGCGTGCGGATCTCGTGGCTCATCGTCGCGAGAAACGTCGACTTGGCCTTGTTCGCGTCCTCGGCCGCCACGCGCGCTTCACGGAGCGTCTCCTCCACTTCCTTGCGCGCGGTGATGTCGATCAGCGTGCACAGCAGCACGTCGATGCCGCGGTACTTGGCGCGCACCATGTGCGCGTCGAGATACACGGTGCCGTGGTCCGCTTGCTCGATCGCGAATTCCTGCGTGACCCGCCTGCGTACGCTGCCCTCGCGCACCGCATCGCGATAGACCTGCCACAGTCGCTTGCCGAGTGGCGGCCCCGACACGGCCTTGTCGTAGGCCGCCATCGCGTCATTGCGCACGATCGCGTCGCCGTCGGCGAGTGACAGCAGCGCCAGGCCGGCCGGCGCCGTGCGAATCAGCGTCCGGTTGAGCGCCTCGCTTTCGATCAGGCGAACCGCGCGCCGATTGGCGGGACGCAGCACGCGCCGGTCGAACAGGACGATCCCGGTCCACAGCACTGCGATGCCGAACAGCGCCAGGCCGCATGTGATGCCGATGCGCGCGGCATTGGCGATCGCCACGCTTCGCCACGAGTAGCTCTTGATCAGAATGAGGTCGGACCCGGCCAGGCGATCGCCGAGCACGAACCGGTCGCCGATGCTGTGCGGGATGGTCGGAATGGGGCTTCGAATCAGCACGCGCTCGAGCGTTCGTGCGACGAGCGTGCTGTCGTGCGGCCGTCCGATCACGATATGCCCGCTCGTGTCGACGAGCACGTTCTCAACGTCGGGCGTCTGCGACGTTGCGATCCGGTCGAACTCGGGACGAGCATTGAAGACGAGCCATGCGAACGGCTTTCCGTCCACGTCGCGCAACAGTTGCTCGAACCGGGTGACAGGCCTGCCGAGCAGCGGATCGTCGCGCGTCTCGATGACGACGCCGTCGCCGGCATTCGCCGGTGCGAGCCGGCGCGTCAGCGCCTTCAGGTCGGCCCCGGTCAGCCGTGCAGGCGCCCGTCCGGCCAGTTCGGCACCGAACAGCATCACATAGTCGCCGTTCACGCCGATCAGGTAGGCCGTGAAATTCGGGGCAATCGAAAGCGGCGACGGTATGGATGCGGATTTGCTCAGCCGGTAGAGCGCGCCGATATGGCGCAGGTACGCGTTGGGCGATTGCCCCGACGCGATATCGGCGAACACGGTGACCGCGGGCTCGCCAAGCCTGGGCCAGCTCATCCGGCCACCGTTGTCGAGCAACTGCTGCACGACGTCCGGCGGCACGGTTTCGGGGAGCCGGTTGGCTTCGGTCACGTTGTCGGCAAGACGTGCCGACAACACCTTCGTCACCTGCAACTCGCCATGCAGTTGCGCCGCCTCCCGCAGGAACGACGAGCGCATCTGCTCGACGTAGTCGCCGACGGCGACCCGCACGACAAGCATCGCGCACAGCAGGATGAATGCGGTAATCGCCGCACCGCCGCCATACAGCAGCGCATGCTGCTGGCGCCGAACCCGGCCCGGGTCGAACGACTTGCCGCCGACGGCGGCAGCGTGCGCGGCCAGCCTTTTCAATTTGTCGGGCATACGATTCGCTGTGGTTTCGCCCTCGCGTAGCGCAGGCCGGCACTCGCCTGCGCTGGCGGCATCTCGCCGAACACACGACGACCGCACCGCACGCGTGCGCGCCGGAACGGCCTCGGCGCCGTGCCGCGTGCGCCGCGCGCCTGCCCGCGGCCGGCGCCATGCGGTGCGTTCACGTCAGTCACGTGCGGCGGGTTCGCCCGAGGCGGGCGGATCCTGCACATTGCCTTCGTCCGCGTACCGAATCAGGTCCGCGTCGCGGACGATCCCCAGCTTCTTCATCGCACTCGACTTCTGGGAACTGATGGTCTGTTTGCTGCGATGCAGCTGGGTGGCAATCTCGCCCACCGTATAGCCCGCGCCGAAGAGCCGGACAACCTCGATCTCGCGCGTCGTCAGCGCAC
Organism: Burkholderia sp. MR1-5-21; assembly: GCF_053427715.1. Lineage (NCBI taxonomy): Bacteria > Pseudomonadati > Pseudomonadota > Betaproteobacteria > Burkholderiales > Burkholderiaceae > Burkholderia > Burkholderia sp. MR1-5-21. Next base: position 174,106 of record NZ_JBSAXD010000011.1, on the reverse strand, counting down.
GCGCGACGGGCACGGTATCGCCGTCCTGAATCAGTTGCTTGACGAATGGCGACATGTAGTTTGCGCCGACGTACGCCGCATGCACGGCGCCGATCAGATGCGAGATCGCGTCCGACTTGCTGAGGATGCAGCTCACGCCCTGCTTCTGGATGGCACGCAGCACGCTCGGGTTGTCGATCATCGTGATCGTCACGATACGCAGCGCGGGGTAGCGACGTTGCAGGAACGACAGCAACACGAGACCGTCGCCGTACTTGCCACCGGGCATCACGTAGTCGAGCACGAGCACGTCGCTCGGCTGCGCGTCGAGCGCCGCGACCAGATCCGTCGAGTTGGAAACGGCGTCCACCAGCTTGATCGTGCTGTTGCCTTGCAGCGCCTGCGACATTCCGAGCGCGGATGCCGGATGATCGTCCGCCACCATCACGCGCACAGAGAATTCGTCCATGTTCCTGTTTCTCCCCAAGGCTTTCAGTCACGCATCCGGTTCCCGCCGCAACGGGGAGCATGCTCGCGCCATCTGTCGATGGTCGGCCGCAATCGGCTCGCCGGATAAAAGTGACTCAATTTTAAGATAAATCCGGCTTCGTTTGCCGTTCTGGCTGCCCGCGCAACGATCCGCGCACCTCGCGCGCCAAGGGATGGGCGCGCGTCGACACCCGCTTCTCGCGGCTCGCCGCATCGCCGCATCGCCGCATCGCCGGAGCGCCGCATCGCCGCATCGCCGGAGCGCCGGAGCGCCGGATCGTTGGATCGTTGGATCGAATCCGAGCGACCGCAGAAGACCGCAGTCATACCCGACCGTATGTGACAGCAGTGGCCCTTACGGCCGGCGCCCCTGAACCGCTCGGCTTACCCGCGCAACATCGTACGCCGTGCGACGCGATACACGGTCGCTGCGCTATCTCGACGCGCTCACGCCCGATGCCGCGCGCTACCGCTGAATCGACTCGCCGGGTTCGTCGTGCTGGCCGCCCTCCTGTCGCATTTTCCATTCGTTGATCGCACGCCGCCTCTGGGCCGGCGACATCAGCAGATACTCGTTCATCATCGTCAGAAACTCCTTCCGTGACTTCTCGGACAGCGTCGCAAAATCGAGCAACAGTGCGAATATCTTCCCCAAGTGACGCACGGCCTTCCCCTCCAGTGTGATTTGAAATATGCCGCGCAACGTGTGCCGGCACCCTGCCTTGGTTGTCTCGAACATGCGTCGCGACGTTTGCAGTTATCGGTTATTCGTCATGCAATGCCGTTTCACGATCGACCGGCCGGCCCGCTGCACGCGTCGCGCTTTCCGGAGCAGCCCCGCGCCGCTGCCACGCAGGTGCAAGCGCGCCGCGCAGGTGCGCGAGCGTCACGGGTTTCGTCAAGATGCGCCGTACGCCTGCCGCCACACAGCGGCGCATGCATTCGGGCGTCACGTGCGACGTGACGACCAGCACGTCGCACGCGGCGGCTGTGCCGCGCACGGCTTCGGCCAGCACGTGCGCGCGCATGTCGGGCAGGTCGGCGCCGATCAGCAGCACATCCCAGTCTCCGCCGGCCAGCAATCCGAGCGCCGCGCGCCCGGACCCGACCTCGGCCACCCTGCAGCCGAGCGCGTGCAGTTGCTCGCGGAAAATCGATCCGTTGACGGCTTCGTCGTTGGCGACCAGCACGCGCAATGCACGCGCGACGGGCGGCGGCGGCAGCGCCGGCCCGGCGCGCCAGTTCGACATGTCGACGCCCGACGCCTCGCCGCCGGATGAAGCGTCGATCGCGCTGTCACCGGCAGACGATTCTCCGCATGCCAGCGCGGCACGCAGGCCAACGAGCGAATAACTCGACACGCGCACCGTGCCGCCCGCGCGGTAAGGTTCGAGCGGGCCGTCGCGCGTGGCGAGTATCAGCGGCGCACAGCCGCGCAGGCTGTCGAGTTCCGCGTGCGTCCATGAATCGGAGTCGCCGAGCAGCACGACCGGCCCCGCAAAAGCGCCCGGCAGGCTCGACGGGCTGTCGTACGCGCTGACGTCGAATCCCCACGCATCCAGATGCGGCAACGCGAAATCACGCCACTCGGGATGCGCGGCAATCAGCGTCAGCGCGCGCACACGCGCTCCGTGCGGCCGGCCGAGCGCGATAACGTTCGTGCCGAGCGGCAGACGAACCGTGAAGCAACTGCCGACGCCCTGCTCGCTCGTCACCTCGATGCGGCCGCCCATCGCCGTGACGAGCCGGTCGCACAGCGCAAGCCCGAGCCCCGTGCCGCCGTAGCGACGCGAGATCGACGTGTCGACCTGCGAGAACGCCTTGAACAGCTTGCGCCGATGCTCCGCCGCAATGCCGATCCCCGTATCCTCGACCCCGATCGACAACGCCGGCCCGCCGTGGCCGTCTGCGACGACGGACACGCGCACGGTCACGCAGCCCGCGTCCGTAAACTTGATCGCATTGCCAAGCAGATTGCCGAGCACCTGTGCGAGCCGCGTCGGATCGCCGCGCATCCGCTGCGTGCCGGCTGCGTTGACCTCGCAGAACAGTTGCAACCCCTTTGCCTTCGCGATCGGCGCGAACGCGTTCAGCTCATGCGAGACCGTCGCGATCACGTCGAATTCGATCGACTCGACCTGCATCGCGCCGGCCTCGATCTTCGAGAAATCGAGAATGTCACTGACGAGCGCGAGCAGGTTCGTCGCCGACGTGCGCAGCGTGCTGACGCGTCCGTGCTGTGCGGCGTCAAGCGCCGAGCGCTCGAGCAGTTCGAGGTTGCCGAGGATCACGTTCAGCGGCGTGCGGATCTCGTGACTCGTCGCCGCGAGAAACGACGATTTCGCGGCATTGGCCGAATCGGCCGCACGCACGGCCTCTTCGAGCTTCTGCATAAGCTGCCGCTTCGCGGTCGTGTCGGCGACCCCGACGATCAGCACGTCCGTGCCCTGGTAGCGTGCGCCGCATGCGATGAATTCGAGATGCAGGTGTGCGGCTTCGTCGCCGCCCAGCAGGAGATCGTCGTGCAGCACGCCACTCGCGTCGCCGCTCGCGTCATGCGCCTGCCAGGCAGCAGCCACCTGGTTCGACAGCGCGTGATAGTCGCCGCCGATCCGGGCAACCATTTCCGTCAGCGCGGGACTTGCCAGCATGAAGCGCCCGTCGTCGCGCGCGATCAGCCCGAGTCCGATCGGCGCCATCTCGATCACGCTGCGGCACAGCGCCTCGCTGTCGAACACGCGCTGCGAGCGCGCGTAGAGCGGCGCGAACTCGCGCCGATGGAAGCGCAGCAGCAGCCCCCACATGACCGCGAGCGTCAGCAGCGTCGCGGCCACCAGCATGCCGGCCGAACGCGCGACGCCGGCCGCGATGTCGGTCCACGACAGCGCGTACGCGAGCGTCCAGCCCGTCGATTCGAGCTTGCCGTGAAACAGCAGGAAGCCGTTCCGAAACACGGGCGCGCCCGACGACGCGCCGCTCCGCCACGGCGCCAGTTTCAGCAGGCGCGCCGCGCGACTGTCGTCGCCCGCGGAAGGATCCGCCGTGACGAGCTGGCCATCGGCCGTCGTGATGTAGAACGCGCCTTCGGGGCGATAGTCGGCCAGCCACGACAGCAGGTAATCGGGCGGGTATTCGGTGACGAGCACCGCAAACGCTTTGCCGTTGTCATGCGCCTCGGCCGCGATCCGGATGCGCGGCTGCCCCGACACGGGATCGGTGAACGGCGCCAGCCAGCGCACGTGCGGGCGGGCGTCGACGACGCCCGGAAACGCGCGTTCGAAATCGATCCGCAGCGCATCCAGCACGCGCGCGCGATCTTCGTGCGAAACCAGCGCGGGATCGTCGCGGTTCCGGTTCGGCACCAGCCCGAACATGCCCGTGCGCGTGCTGTAGTGGTAGCCCTCCAGCGTGCGCCCGCGATTGATCGAACTCGCCGCGCAGATGCGCGACAGCAGTACCGACAGCGACAGATAGCGCGCCACCTCGTCCCCGTCGCCGGTTTGCCCGGGCACGCCGAGCACGAGCGACGGATGCGGCCTGATCGCGACGCGCTGGTCGTCGCGGAAGAACGCGTCGACGACCGAGGCCGGCGCGTTGTTGGCCTCCTGCCAGATCAGCTGCGCATTCGCGACGCCGTTGCGGAACGACGTCTCGCTCACCTGGATTTCGTTGAGCGTCTGCTCCAGGCCGTTCAGGTAGTTGCGCCGCTCACCCTCGACATAGCCCGAGACGATCGACACCATCCCGAGCCCGCAAGCGATCAGGACCAGGAGGGTAACGACGATGCCGCCACCGAACACCGAAATGCTCAGATAGCGGCGGAGGGATTGAAGCGGACTCTGCGGCATGACGACGCGTGACGACGGCCGCGACCCGGAGCGATGCCGATCCGGATCTCAAGACCTTGCCGGAATTCACCCGTGGAAAGATGGAAGTGATTCCGACGATGCCAAACGCGTGCGCGAGCGTCCACCCAAAATGGACCATTTCGTACACGTCAAATTGCAGTGCAGACGAATTTAGAACTTGACCGAAATTCGATGCGAAAAATTGCCGCGGCAGGACGTACCCCGATCGTGAACCGGGACGCGCAGCGAGCAGTCAGGAAAAGGGAGAAAAGAGGAAAGGCTGGGGCGGGCCCGGAAACGAAACGCGCCTTTGCGCATGCCGTCAGCCGCCGAACAAGGGTTCGATCAGCTCTGCTTCAGCCGATTGAGCGTCAGCATTCGGCCGGCGGCGCGCCGCCGGCCCGGCGACGTCAGTTGACCTGCAGCTGGCCGCCGCGGCCGAGGCCGCCCTTGACGTCCTGAGCCTTGTAGCTGCGCAGCGCGACGACCATCTTGTTGTACGCGTCGATGAACGCGACGACGGTCGCCTTGCCTTCCGGCGTCGTCGAGAAGCCGGCCAGGCCGCCACCGACACCGCCGCCGAAGCCGGCCAGCGCCGCGCCATAGTTGGTCGCCGTCGAGCTGCCTTCCGCCGCCGCGATCTGCACGGCCGAGCGCACGTCGAACAGCGTCAGCGTGACGACCGACGCCTTCGTCTGCAGGTGGCCCGCCACCGCCGCGACCGCGCTGTTGCCGATCAGCCCGCCGATCATGCTGCCGATGCCGCCGATCGGCGAATCGTTGATGACGATCTGCGGCTCCATGTAGTAGTCGGCCGCGACACGCTGGCCCTTCTGCTGCTTCGAGCCGGCACGGTATTCGCCGGAGTTGCGCTGCATCTGCGTGATGCGCGACAGCCGTGCATCGCTCTTCTGGTTGCCGATCGACGTGATCACGAAGCAGTTCGACTGCTGTACTGCGAGGCGCAGCAGCGGATCGATGCTCGTCACCTTGGTCGCGCTGCCGAACGGGCCCCACCAGTCGGCGTTACGGCCGTCGTCGACCGCGATCGTGCCGAGCGGCGACGCGCAGCGCTGCAGTCCGGAATCCGCGCCGGCGCTCGCACCGCCTGCGGCCGCGCCCGTCACGCCGGCGTTCTGGCCACCCGGCGAAACCACGCCGCCGCATGCTGCAAGAGAGGCGGCCAGCGCCGCGAACATAGTGCATTGGACAAAGCGATTGGAGAGGGAGAGATGGGTCTTCATGTCGTTACGATAGTTAGTTAGAGTCGTTATTCGGCTTATGTGTCCGTGCGAACCTCGATAAGCCCCCCGGCAAGGCCCGCGATGGTGGTCTCCCCGCGGCTGCCCCCGATGCCTCCGGCTGCGGTCAATAGCCGTACCAGACCGTCTGATTCCAGACGCCGTAATACGGATAGCCCGAATACCAGTAGCCGTAATAGACGTCACGCCATTGCGTGCGCCACTTGTAGTCGTCCTCGTCGGACTTCTTCTCCGCCCGCGCCATCTCGAGCAGTTTTTTCGATTCCTTGTCGCCTCGGCCGGCCGCGATCGACAGCCATTTGTCCGCTTCGCGCGGATCGGAGCCCATCTCCTCGAGGCCGAACAGGTAGAAGCCGCCGAGCGCCTTTTGCGCCTGCAGGTCGCCGCGCTCGGCGGCCTCGCGCATCCATTTGAGTGCCTGATAGCTGTCCTGGCGCACGCCGTCGCCGCGGAAATAGCGCAGCCCGAGGTCGTACGCAGCCTTCGGCTGCGTCTTCGCGCGCGCCTTCAGCGCAGCGATGCGCGGATCCTCGCGGTCGTCCGAATCGTCCTTCTTTTGGTAGGAGACCTGATCTTTAGGTCGATCAGAACAGCCCGTGTCGTCGCAGATACGCACCACGTTGCTGGCGGACGGGTTCTGCGCGCACGCGGCAAGGAGCAGCAGCAGCCCCGGTGCGAGTAGACGGCGATACATTGGCACTTTCCTCGTGTTTTATTGGCGCCGCAATTCGAGCTTCAACACCCCCGTGAGCGCGCACCCGGTCGCGCGTGCGGCACGGCGGACGAATACACGCCACCAGCGCCGGCACGCGGTCCAAGGCTCTCTCAGGTTCGCATTTCGAACGGTGTGTCACTTCATGCTGCCGAATTCTGGATGCCGACCGCCCGAAATCAACGGCCTCGAAACATGACGCGGCAAACAATAGTGACGTGGTGAGCAATAATAATGGAGAAAAATGGCATGTCAAGCCGATTTTCTTTTAAAAAGTTTGCATGGCACGTCACCTTTGCTATGCTTCCACGCGAAAATCATCGGAGACCATCACGAGATGTCCAACAGCGAGCTGACCAGCGCCGACCTCATCACCGCCACCAAGGTGCGCGATCTCCTGACCCGGAACGGCATCCCGCCGCGCAGTCACAACACGACGATCGCGAACGTGCTGGGCCTCAGTTTCTCGGTCGTCACGCGCAAGATGAAAGGGCTGATCCCGTGGAACCTGTCGCAGTTGCAGGACATCGCGACGCACTTCGGCGTGCCGCCCGCGATCCTGCTCGACGACCGCGCCGCGCAGCCGAACGCGCCCGCGGCGGAGATGGTCGACGCGACGCTCGTCATCGAATCGCGGCGCTTCCGCTGCCGCGCCGCGATCTCGGCGAAGGCCAGCAGTCATGGCGAATCGGACTTCGTCGCGGTGCAGTCGGAAGGCGAATGGATCGTGACCGAACGTCAGCATGCGCGTGAAGGCCGCACCTATCCGGTCGACCTGATCGAGCTGCGCTCCACGCAGCAGAACGCATGCGTCGCGCGGATCGCCGTGGTCGACGATTCGCCGGACGTCGCCGAAACGATTTGCGAGTACTTCGTCGAGAAAGGCGTGAACGCGATTCCATATTTCAACGGCGAATCGTTCAGGCAGGCGCTGGCCGTCGAGGATTTTGACGGCTACATCCTCGACTGGATGCTCGGCGACCAGACGGCCGCCGATCTCGTGCGCGGCATCCGGTCGAGCGAAAACGGCGGCGCCCCGATCTTCCTGCTGACGGGCAAGATCTCGACCGGCGAAGCGAGCGAGGACGAAATCGCGCGCGTGGTGTCGCACTACAATGCGCGCTGCGAAGAAAAACCGGTGCGGCTGCCGATCCTGTTCGCCGAGGTGGCGCGCGAGCTGAAGATCGCCCAGCCGTTCAACGCGAACGCCGGTTGAGCCACCGATCCGATCACGACAAGCGATAACGACAAGCGAGAACCCCACATGCGAATCACGACGATCTGGCTGAAAAGCCTGCTGCTGGCCTGCCTGCTGGGTGTGGCCGCCGCCGCCTGGGCCGCGCCGTTCACGTTCACCGTCGACGGCAGGATCGAGAAGTCGAACCAGCCCGGCAAGACCGTGTACGTGTTTTCCGAACAGGAGCTGATGGCGCTGCCGCAGCACGCGATCACGACGTCGACGAGCTGGACGCCGAAGGCGACCTTCAGCGGCCCGCGCCTCGCCGACGTGCTGAAGGTCGTCGGCGCGAAGGGCACGCAGATCGAGTTCCGCTGCATCGACGAATACACGTTCACGATTCCGGTGGCCGACGCCGACAAGTACGGCGTGATCCTCGCGCGGAAGATGGACGGCAAGGTGCTCGGCAACGACAACTACGGCCCGCTGTGGATCATGTATCCGCGTGACCAGTTCCCGGACGACCTGAAGACGCCGCTCGGCGAAGCCAAGTTCGCATGGCAGATCATCGGCCTGACAGTGAAATGACCGGCAAGCGATGGAAAAATAGAAAAATCATCATCGTCCTGGGATCCCTGTGGATCCTGGGATTCGCCGCGTGGGCGTTCCTGCTGTACGACCTGCTCGCAACCTCGGTCAACGAGGGCGTGCTCGAAGGTCCGCGCGAAGGGGTGTTCTGGACGGCGGCGCAATACCGCAACGCATACAGCCGCTTCGACCGGCAGTTGATTCTTTACGCGACACACCAGGACGACGATTTCGACCGCGTGCAGATGCAGTTCGACAGCCTGTCGGTGTCGTTCGGCTTCCTCGAGCGGCCATCCGAAGTGTCCGAATACTGGCTGCGCATCCCGAAGGCGCGCGACGACATCGCGACCCTCGGCGACTTCATGGCGCACCTGAAACGCGACGTGCCGACGCTGCGCGACACCCCCGGCGATGCCGCGCGCGTGCTGGCCGACGTCGCCGCGTACTGGCCGAAAGTGAACGGCCTGTCGAACTACTTCCGCTCGATCGAAATGGCGCAGCGCGATTTCACGTTCCATCAGCTGAAGGAAAAGCAGCGCGCGATCCTCATTCTCGGCAGCATCCTCGGCGTGATCCTCGGTGCGCTGTTCCTGCTGCTGTTCTATACGGTGCGCACGCGCGACGACCTGCTCGAACGGCAGCACGCGGCGCTCGAAGCCGAGAAGAAGGCGTCGGACCGCGCGTTCGAAATGATCGAGGCGAAGAACGCGTTTCTCGGGATGGTCAGCCATGAGCTGCGCACGCCGCTGCAGGCGATCTGCGGCTCGATCGAGATCCTGCTCGCGCGGCCGCAGTCGGATGCGAACCTGAAGACGATCAAGCGGCTGCAGAATTCGGCGTCGTCGCTCGAAGCGCTGGTGAAGGAGCTCACCGACTACATCAAGCTGCGCTCGACCAAGCGCCTCGCGGAATCGGAAGTCGTCGGCGTCGCGGCGCTGTTCGCCGACGTGCTGGAGCCATTTCGCGAGCGGATCGCCGCGAAGCGCATCCGGGTCTCGCAGCAGGTCGAGCCGGTCGGTCTCGTGGTGCGCTCGGACCGCAAGCTGCTGCAGCAGGTGCTGTCGAACCTGATCGAGAACGCGGTCAAATACACGAACGGCGCGAACGGCGGCACGGTCGCCGTCGCCGCGACGCTCGCGAACACGGCCGCCGGCCATCAGTTGAGGATCGTCGTGCGCGACACCGGCGTCGGCATCGCGAAATCGCATCTGTCGAAGGTCTTCGAGCCGTTCTACCGCGCGAACGATGCGGTGGGGCTGCACGTCGACGGCATCGGCATGGGCCTTGCCGTCGTGCGGGAAATCGTGACGACGCTGCGCGGGCACGTGGACGTGCGCAGCGTCGTCGGCGAAGGCAGCGAATTCGCGGTCACGCTGCCGGTGGAGCTGCCGGTCGAACTGCCCGATGGCGGCGAGCGACCCGGCGACGCGCCGGCGTTGCCGCCGCTCGCGCCGCCCCGCGCCCGGCGCGCGCTGGTCGTCGACGACAACGACAACGCGCGCGAAACGCTCGGCTCGATGCTGTCGGCGCTCGGGATCCCGGCCGACCTGTGCGGGACGGGCAACGAAGGCGTCGCGCGCTTCGGCGAACAGCACTACGACCTCGTGCTGCTCGATCTGGAGCTGCCGGACCTGAGCGGCTTCGAGGTCGCGAAGCGGATCCGCGCGGCGATGCCGCCTGACTGCGAGCGGCAGACGGCCATCCTCGGCGTCAGCGCGTATGAGTCGGCTGCGCTCAAGGAGAACAAGCAGGTGTTCGACGAATTCCTGCCGAAGCCCTTGCATCTGCGCGAACTCGGCGCGCTCGTGGAAAGGCTGCTCGGGTAGAGCCTGTTTGCGCGGCGGAACCGCTCACGTCGGTCGCCAGCCGGAATGGCCGAACGCGCGGATTGCGGCGGCCGCGCGTCCCCGCGAGCATAGGCGTCGAATGACACCACAAGAATCGGAGCGCCGGCCGGCGGCGACAGGATCAGCATGCAGCCTGATCCCGTCACCACCAGGACTCGACCATGAACGCTCCGCATCGCGTCAGTGAACCGAACATCCTCTATTTCGGCACGCCCGTCGTGCTGGTCAGCACGCTGAACGACGACGACACGGCCAATCTCGCGCCGATCTCGTCCGCATTCTGGCTCGGCTGGCGCGGCGTCCTCGGGATCGCCGCCAGTTCCGGGACCACGCACAACATGATCCGCACCGGCGAGTGCGTGCTGAACCTGCCGTCGTCGGCGCAGGCGCACGCGGTGGACCGCATCGCGCGCACGACGGGTTCCAGCCCGGTTCCCGCGTCGAAGCTCGCGCGCGGCTATGTGTTCGAACCCGACAAGTTCGGGCGGGCCGGGCTCACCGAAATCGCTTCCGACACCGTCGCGCCGCCGCGTGCGCTCGAATGTCCGGTGCACATGGAGGCGGTCGTGGCCGCCCGGCACGGCATCGCCGACGACGCGCCCGACGTGCGCGGCAACGTCTGTGTGTTCGAGGTGCGGATCCAGCGCGTACACGTGCATCCGGACCTGCTGATGGACGACAATCCGGACCGGATCGACCCCGACAAATGGTCGCCGCTCATCATGAGCTTCCAGAAGTTCTATGGGCTCGCGCCGCGGCAGGTTCACGCGTCGCGGCTCGCGGAGATTCCGGAGCGCCTGTATCGCAGCCCCGACGTCGACCGTGCGCGCGACGCCGAGCCGCTTCAGGAAGGGGCGGGCCAGCGATAGCCGCGGCGCTGCGTGGCCGGGCCGGCGGCGTCGCGCCAACTCGCGCGCGGCACGACTCGCCGGCGGGCGCGACGCATCCGATCGGATAAGATACGGCCCGTCACGCCAATTATCGACCAGACGGAGTGTTTTCAGTGATTCAACCGGGCAACGTATTCAAGGACAACCTCGCGCAACTGCCGGCGATCGACGGCATCGAACGCATCGACCTCGTAAACGGCAACGGCGACGTGGTGGCGAGCATCGAGAACAAGCCGGGCAAGCAGGGTTCGCTCGCGGTTTACAACTATCTGCTCCAGACGTTCGGCACGCTCGATGCGAAGGCCGCCGAGCACGGCCTCGTGGTGTTCGCCGAGCACACGGCCGACGCGCGCAACCGCCCGGGCGCCCATCCGAACGTCGATCACCTGCTCGCGATCGCGGCCGGCGGCGCGCCGCTGCGCATCGACGTCGTCGCGCGCGCCTGAGCGCGAAATAGCCGCAGCGCGTGGTGCATGGCCCGGCGCAGCAAGCGCGGCCAGGTCGCGCATCGCGCGGCGGCGCCGGGCATGACTTCATGCAGGCACACCGTCGCAATTGACCGGCTTCGAACACGTTCCTACACTGTGATCCCTTTTGCGCCGAACCGGCGCGGAGGAACCGCATGATCGACTTCACCACCCTTGCGCTGTTCTCGGGCGCGTGTGTCGCGCTGACCGCCACGCCCGGCCCCGACATGCTACTGATCGCCTCGCGCAGCGTGAGCCAGGGCCGCCGCGCCGGGTTCGCGACGCTCGCCGGCATTCAGGCCGGCACCTACTGCCATGCACTCGCCGCCGCGCTCGGCCTGTCTCAGCTGTTCGTCGCCGTACCGACCGCGTACGACATCGTGCGCTTCGCCGGCGCCGCCTACCTGCTCTATCTCGCGTGGAAAACGTTCCGGTCGGATCCGACGGCGCTGTCGCCGAACACGTCGATCCAGCGCCGCTCCACCGCGACGATCTTTCGCCAGGGACTGACGACGAACCTCCTCAATCCGAAAATGGCGCTGTTCGTGCTCGCGCTGTTCCCGCAGTTCATCCGGCCGCAATACGGTTCGATCACCGTGCAGATGCTCGTGCTCGCGACGGTGCTCAACGCGATCGGCCTCGTGGTCAACGGCGCGGTGATCCTGTCCGCAAGCAAGCTGAGCCGCAAGTTCGGCGAACGCAAGCGCGCGTCGAAACTGCCGCAATACCTGCTCGGTTCGGTGTTCGTGGGGCTCGCCGCACGGCTCACGGCCGCCGGCCGGAATTGACCGCACGTCCGCGCTGCGCAAGCACGCGCGTGACGCGCGGCGATCGCCCGCGGACCGGAATGCGATGAGAATCATGACGAGGTAACGAAGGCGATCAACCGTGCCGTCGCCGAGGTTCACGCGCCATCCTGATGTGCGTGGAGCGGCACGCGGCGATCGCCTTTCACGAACGCGAGCCGCGTCCACGTCACGCCCGCGCGGCGGTTTTCCGGTTGAACCGATTCGGTTTGCAGATTCAGCACCGGCCGCAAGCCGCGGTCGCAAGCGAGCTCGATCGTTTCCTGCGCGGACACGTCGAACATGCGCCTGCCGGCGGGCACGGGGCCATGACGCAGCGACACGATCAGCACGCCGCCATCACGCACGAGCCAGCCGACGTTGGGCATCGCGCGGCGCCGCTGCGCATCGTCCAGATGCATCCACACCGCCGTCAGCATCACGACATCGAACGTCTGCCGTGTCGACAGCAGGACGGCCAGATCCGGAAGACTGTCGTCGAGCCACGTGATCCGCGGTGACGGATACTGGCCGATCGCGGCCGCGCGCAACGCGTCGACCGGTTCGACGGCGACCACCCGATGGCCCCGCGCCGCGAGCGCAGCCGCATCGTCGCCCGCGCCTGCACCGATGTCGGCGATGTTCGACGCCATGTCCGGAATCAGATGCAGGACCGGCGCATGGCGCTCGTCGAACGGCATGCGCCGCCACCGCTCGATCAGCGCGCCGGATGCTTCCGCATAGCCTTCAGTGCCGCTGACGTTCGTCGACATCGCGCCCCCTTGCGACATTGCGTCTGCGCGCGGCACTGGCCGCGTTCACCGATCCGCGCCCAGCGACACGCGCAGCCGCTCCATCAACCGCGTGTAAAGCCGTCGCACGTCGGCGGCAGCCACGACGCCCGCGCCGGAAAACCGCTCGTTCCAGTCCGGGTTCCACGCATAGGTGCCGTGCTGCATCCGGTCGCCGTCCGGCGCCTGGACCAGCGAGCGGATCCGCGCGTCCCGGCCGGCGCCCGTGTGTGTCTCGAACAGCGCATGGATGTACGTGTGATACGCGTCGTACACGTCGTCGTCGAACAGGTAGCGATAGATGTGGAAGGTCCGGTCCAGGTCGCGCTTCGCCCGGATCACGTCGTCCGGCGAAATGTCCTTCCAGTGTCCGATCCACGTGTAGAAGCACAGCAGCTCGTTGAGCAGCGGCGCGACGGTGTCGTAGAGCGCGAGGCGCTTTTCGATCAGCTTCTGGTTGGTCCACTGCACGAGTTCGAGCTGCTTCAGCCGGCGGCTGATGAACCAGCCGAGGCCGGCCACCGACAACGGCATCAGGATGTCGATCGCGAGCTTGAAGACTGCCAGCGAATTCCACGGACTGTTGATGGCTTGCATGGGCGCCCAACACGAGAACAACATGGGATCGGGATGCGCGACTCGACGGCGCGCCGGCCGGTCGCCTCGCACGATCGCGCGGGCCGGCGCGATTCGGCCGTTAGTTGCAAGGCAGGTGGCCGAGTCATCACGCATGCGGTCAGCATACCGGTTGATTGTCGCCAGTCTGTGACCGTTCGTCCAATGTCCGCTGGCGGCGCGTGACCCATGCCGCAGGCCGGCGAACGTGATTCCTGGCATCGCGTTGCGCGGGTGCCGGCATCGCCGACCAGCCTCGCAAGCACGCGGCGCGTGACACACGCCGCCGACGTGCGCTACGTCGGTAGCGCCGACGTCAGCTTGACCTTCTGCATCGGGATGTCGGTCTTCACGCTCAGCACGCCCGGGATGCGCGTCAGGTATTCCATCTGGAAGCGCCGGTACTCGTCGATGTCGGCCGCGACGATGCGCAGCAGGAAATCGCAATCGCCCGCCATCAGGTGGCACTCGACGACCTCCGGCATCTGCTGGACGGCATCGGCAAAGCGATTCACGGTATCGGCGTCCTGCCCCTTCAGCCACACGCGCGCGAAGATCGTCAGCGCCTTGCCGACCTTCGCCGGGTTCAGCACCGCGACGTATTTCTCGATCACGCCCGCCTCCTCGAGGAGCCGCACACGCCGCAGGCACGGCGACGGCGACAGCCCCACTTCGAGCGCGAGTTCGACGTTCTGCATACGGCCGTCGCGCTGCAGCGCGCTCAGGATCCGCCGGTCGATGGCATCAAGCTTCATTGGCATCCGATTTCACAATTTTGAAAATGACGATGTCGAATGCCAAATTCTCCGAAAGATCTGGCCATAACGCAACCCGATTCGAGTCAAAAAAGCAGACAATCCCCCTCCCCCGAAGGAGGAGTAATGAGCAGTAGCGTTTCAACGTCGACCGGGCTGCGCGAGCGGCCCGCCTATATCGCCGAGATGGGCCGCGGGATGCGCGCGGCGCTGCCCGTCATGCTGGGTTTCATCCCGTTCGCGCTGGTGCTGGGTGCGCAGGCGACCCAGAAAGGACTGAGCGTCCTCGAAGTGCCGCTGATGACCGGCCTCAATTTCGGCGGCGGATCCGAGTTTGCGGCGATCCATCTGTGGACGTCGCCGCCGCACATCGCGCTGATCGTCGCGATGTCGTTCCTCGTGAATTCGCGCCATATCCTGATGGGCGCCGCGTTTGCGCCGTACGTCCGGCGCCTGCCGCGCCGGCGCGCGTTCGCGGCACTGTTCTTCATGTGCGACGAGAGCTGGGCGATGTCGCTCGCCGACGCGCGGCAGCGGTCGGCCGATCACATCAGCGTCGCGTACTACGCGGGCGTGGCCGCCGGCCTCTATTCGACATGGGTGTCGATGACCACGCTCGGCGCAGCGCTCGGACCGACGATCGGCAACGTCGAGCAGTACGGCTTCGACATGGCGTTCTCGGCGGTCTTCCTCGTGCTGCTGCGGGGGATGTGGAAAGGCGTGCGCGCGAGCCGGCCGTGGTTCGTGAGCCTCGTCGTCGCGGCCGCCACGCACCTGGCCGTGCCCGGCGCGTGGTACGTCGCGGCGGGCGCCTGTGCGGGGCTGATCTCCGCGTTGCTGCTGGAGCCGCGCGATGATGCCTGACCTGCAGACCGTCGCCACGATCGTGCTGATGGCGTCGACGACGTACCTGTCGCGGATCCTCGGCTACGTGATGCTGCGCAACCGCACGCTGAGCCCGCGGATGACGGCCGTGATGGAAAACGTGCCCGGCTGCGTGCTGATCTCGGTGATCGCGCCGGCGTTCGTGTCGAGCCGCCCCGCCGATCTGTTCGCGCTCGCGATCACGCTGCTCGCGGCGACCCGGCTGTCGATCCTGCCGACCGTGACGATCGGCGTGGTCGCGGCGGGGGTGTTGCGGCATCTGCTCGGCTGAGGGCCGGGGCTGCCGTTGCGTGTGACGACTGTGGTTGATCGCTGTTGGCTACTGGCTCTCGGCTCTCGGCTGCCGTCGACAAGCGGCAAGCGGTCAGCTAGGTCAGGTTCAGCCCACCGTCGAGCAGCACGACCTCACCGGTCACGTAATCAGACGCCACCAGCATCGCGACCGTCTGCGCGACATCTTCCGGCTGCGCCGCCCGGCGCATCGGCGCACGCTCGCGCCACAGTGCCTGCGCGTGCGTCCAGTCGGCGGTCAGCGGCGTATCGACGAGGCCCGGCGCCACCGCATTGACGCGGATCTGCGGCGCGAGCGACAGCGCGAGCAGACGCGTCATGTGATTGAGCGCCGCCTTCGTCGCCGCATACGGAATCGACGCGCCCTTGGGCCGCACGCCCGCATGCGAACTGACATTCACGACGCAGCCGGGCCGCCCCCGCGACGCCGCTTCGCACAGCGCCGCCTGCGCTTCGGCGACCAGCCGGAACGGCGCGACCACATTCACCTCATGCAACTCCCGCCAGATCTCGGGCGTCGCCGCCGCGAGATCGTCATGTGGAATCACACGGCTGATCCCCGCATTGTTCACCAGCACGTCGAGCCGCCCCCATACGGCGATCGCGTCGCGGACAAGCCGCACGCGGTCCGCGTCGTCGGCCAGGTCCGCCTGCACATAGGCCGCCGTGCCGAGTTCGCGCGCCATCGCACGCCCCGTTTCGGCGGAACGCCGCGAATGCACGATCACCGCGTAGCCGTCCGCCGACAGGCGTCGCGCGATCGCGGCGCCGATGCCCGACGTGGAGCCGGTGACGAGTGCGACAGGCCTGGCGTCAGTCATCGTGCGGATCCGGAATGGATGGAAGTCGTCATGGTTCGTGTTGCGTCATGGCCGATGCACGCAAGTGCACGGGCCCTCGAACGGCGGCAAGACTGCGCCGATGCGGAACGCCTCATTCTTCTTCGCCATCGGGCAGATCCACCAGCGCCTCGCGTTTCCCGGCCAGGAACAGGCGCTTGCCGATGCGCGGGTAATCGCATATGTCATGTTCCAGCCGCTGCCCGGCAACGAGCAGCACGAGCGGCACGTCACCCGTGTTCACCAGCGTGTGCGCGTCGCCGCCGCGCGGGAACCCGAGGAAATCGCCCGGCCCGACCGCGTAGTCGCTCTCGCCGATCGTCGCGGTGCCGTTGCCGGACAGCACATACACGCACTCCTCCTCGTAATGGTGCCGGTGGTACTCGGCCGACCCGTGCCCCGGCATCAGCGTGACCTGCAACACGCCGAGCTGCGTGAGCCCGGTCAGGTCGCCCAGGTGCTTCTTGAGACGGACCGCATCGCCGTTCAGCCCATGGACCGAGCGATCGGGCTCCATGTTTGCGATATCGGCGGCTTTCAACAGTTCACGACAAGTATTCGGCATGGTTGTGTTAGCAACGATGAATGCGTGGATTGAAGGTCAGGTCTGCGACGGCGTCGAAGCGGACGCCAAGGCCGTTAGTTGCAATGCGGCGCGGCAGACGGGCGCTCATTCACGAACGCCGCACGCCGCCGCGCTTCAGCCGGCGTGCCGCTGGCGCAAGTCGGTCAGCAACGCGACGAGCCTCTCGACGTGCTCGTCGCCGGTTCGCCACGACGACACGCTGATCCGGAACGCCGGCCGCCCCTGCCATACGGTCGGGCCGAACCACACGTCGCCGGATGCCTGTGCGGCCTCGCGAATCGCGACAGTATGCGCGTCGGTGTCGGCGCGCACCAGTACCTGATTGAGCACGACGCGGTTCAGCACGTCGTAGCCGGCCGCCCGCAGACCGTCGGCAATGTGCGACGCGTACGCACAATGCCGGTCGACCATCGCGGCCACTCCCGCGCGTCCGAGCGAGCGCAGCGCTGCCCACACGGGGATGCCGCGCGCCCGCCGCGAGAACTCGAGGTTCAGGTTCTTCTGCGCGTCCTGCGCGCCGCTCAGGTACACGGCGTCGCTGTTCATCGCGGTCGCCAGCGCCGCCGCGTCGCGGCAGATCACCATCGCGCCGTCGTACGGCGTGTTGAGCCACTTGTGGCCGTCGGTCGTCCAGCTGTCCGCGCCGTCGATGCCCTCGGTCAGCGCCTTCCTCGCCGACGCGCGCGCCCACAGGCCGAACGCGCCGTCGACGTGCACCCACGCGCCCGCGGCCTTCGCACGCGGAATCAGCGCGGCGAACGGATCGAATTCGCCGGTGTTCACCTCGCCGGCCTGCACGCAGAAGATCGTCATGTCGTCGAGCGGCAGCAGGCGGTCCGGATCGATGCGGCCCTGCGCATCGACCGGCGCGACGACGATGCGCTTCATCCCGAAGCCGAGCACCCGCAGCGCCTTCTTGACCGTGATGTGCGCGAGTTCGGAAATCACGACCTTCACTTCGGGTGCGCCGATCAGGCCATCGCCGTCGAAGTCCCAGCCGTTGCGCGCGAGCAGCGCGCGCCGCGCGGCGGCGATCGCGACGAGCGTGCACGCGGTCGCACTGGTGCCGAAGCCGACCGCGCTGTCGCGCGGCAGGTCGAGCGCGTCGACGACCCAGCGCGCCGCCAGCCGTTCGAGCGTCGCGGCGACCGGCGAATTGTCGAACGACGACGCGCACTGGTCCCACGCGAGCATCAGGCGCTCGGCCGCGGCGGCGGCCGGCAACGCCGCGCCGATCACGAAGCCGAAGTAGTTCGGGCCGTTCGACGCGACAGTCGCGGGCGACCCGGCGTCATCGAGCAGCCGAAGCACGTCGCCGGCCGGCTTGCCGTGTTCGGGCAGCGGTTCGTCGAAGGCGGCCAGACCGGCCAGCGCGTCGGCGTCCGGAAATGCACGACGCGTGTCCGTCGATGCAAGGTAGGTGTGCGCACGCCGATCGGCATCGGCCAGCAACGCGAGTTCGTCCATGTCGGTGTCTCTCAGAGTTGTGACAGATCGCGGCCCAGCCGCTTCAGCTCGGCGTCGATCCGCTTGTAGTACGTGAATTTGCCGAGACGCGTCGCGCGCACGAAGCCGGCATCCGCGAGGATGCGCATGTGCCGGGTGGTCGTCGCCGGCGCGATGCCGAGCTTCTCGGTGATGAACGTGCAGCACACGCCGAGTTCGTCGATGTCGCCATGCGGCTGCGGCGGGAAGTGCTTGCTCGGGTTCCTGAGCCAGCGCAGCACGGCGAGCCGGCTTTCGTTGGCAAGGGCGCTGATGCGGGTAACGTCGTCGTCCATGATTTCCATCTCGCAGAACATTTTGAATATTAGCTAAATGACGAAACGTGTGCAATCGATCGCCGCGCCCTCAACTTTCACTTTCCTTGAATGCTGCTTTCGAAGGCAGCCCAATGATCGGCCGGCCCGGCACGCGCTACATTGCGGTCTTGCGACCGCCGGCCGCCACCGCCTCGTCGATCGCCGCCCCGATCCGCCGCGCGAGCGCGTCCATCCGTTCCGCCGGCACGCCGCCGTATCCGAGCACGAGACCGTTGTAGCCCTGCTCCGTGCCCGGCATGCAGAACGTCGACAGCGGCCGCAGGATCAACCCGCGCGCCTGCGCGACGCGGCTGAGCCCGGTATCCGCAACCGGCACGTCGAGCCGCGCGGACAGGTGCATGCCGCCTGCGCCGCCGGAGACGGTCAGCTGCGCGCGCAGGTGCCGCTCGAGCGCATCCTGCAACGCCGCGCGCCGCTCCGCATAGAGCCTGCGCATGCGCCGCAGGTGCCGCGTGAAATGCCCGGCTTCGATGAAATCCGCGAGCGCCCGCTGCTCGACCGCGCGCCCGTGCAGCATCAGCGCGCCGGCCGTGTCGCGCAGCGGCTGCGCGAGCGCGGGCGGCACGACCATGAAGCCGATCCGCAGCGCCGGAAACATCACCTTGCTGAACGTGCCGAGGTAGATCACCGGCGCGTCGTCGGCAAGGCCCTGCACCGCCGCGAGCGGCGTGCCGTGGTGGCGGAATTCGCTGTCGTAGTCGTCCTCGACGATCCACGCGCCGGCCGCGCGCGCGTGCGCGACCAGCGCGAGCCGCCGCTCGAGGCTCATCACCGCGCCGAGCGGATACTGGTGCGACGGCGTGATGTAGATCAGCTTCGGCGGACGATCGCGCCAGTCGTCCGCGCGCGGCGCGAGGCCGTCCGCGTCGACGCCGATCGGCACGACGCGCAAGTCGGCGGCCAGGAACGCGTTGCGTGCGCCGTGGTAGCCGGGGTTCTCGATCCACGCGCTGTCGCCGGCGTCGGCCAGTGTGCGCGCGCACAGGTCGAGCCCGTTCTGCGTGCCGTCGGTGACGATCACCTGCTCCGCGTCGCAGCGCACGCCGCGCGACACGCGCAGGTAGCCGGCGATCGCGTCGCGCAGCGCCGCGTCTCCTTCGGCTGACTGGTAACCAAGCTGCGCAGGCCCGGCGGTTCGCCACGCGCGCTCGATGCAGCGCCGCCACTGCGCTAGCGGAAACGCGTCGACCGCAGGCGCGCCCGGCATGAAAGGCATCGACTCGTCGACGTCGCGGGTGGCGGGCTCGACGTGCGCGACGCGGCGTGACAATCGCGCGACGTCACCGGCCGCGGCAGCAGTCGAAACCGGCGCGGCAGGCACGTGACGCAGCCCCACGCGCGCGACCACCGTGCCCTGCCGCGTGCCGATCACGAAACCTTCGGCGGCCAGCCGTTCATACGCGTAAAGCACCGAATTGCGCGCGATGCCCAGTTCGTCGGCGAGCGTACGCGTCGGCAGCAGCCGTGCGCCTTCGGCGATCCGGCCAGCAAGGATCGCGTCGCGCAGGCATGCGTACAGCCGGTGCTGCTGCGACATTCGCGCGGACGCATCGCGCCCGGCCTCGCGCTCGAACGTCGACAGCAAGACGCCGTAGTCCATCGTGGCTCCAGGTTGGTGTTGACTCATGGGTCTACACATGGTGCCACGATTTTTCTATCGCAGGCGTCTGCGCCGTGCCCGGCCGCGCCCGCAACGGCATTCCATCGCACGCGTTCAAATGAAGAAGCGTGGCGGGGGGCGTGATCATCCGCCCTCCACCGAACGGCTGCGCGGCGCGACACGCCTGCGTCGCGCCGCGCGTGCCATCCGGCATGCGGGATCACATCTGCACGATATCGAGCAGCGCCTTCTTCCCGCCCTTGTACGTGAACACCGAAATCGCGCCGTGCTTCAGGTCGCCCTGCGGCGTGAAGCTCGTTTCGCCGATCACGCCGCGATAGTCGGTGGCCGGCATCGCGGCCAGCACCTTCGCCGGGTCCGTCGAGTTCGCGCGCTTCATCGCGTCGACGATGATGTAGACGGCGTCGTACGAGAACGGCGCATACACCTGCAGCGGCTGGTGGTAGCGCGCCTCGTAGCGTTTCGCGAACGCCGCGCCGCCCGGCATCTTCTCGAGCGCGATGCCTGCTTCGGAGCACACGACGTTGTCGGACGCCGCGCCCGCGAGCTTCGGCAGGTCGGTCGAGCACACGCCGTCGCCGCCGAGGATCTTCGCGCGCAGGCCGAGCTGCCGCGCCTGCTTCGCGAGCGGCCCGCCTGTCGCGTCCATGCCGCCGTACATGATCGCGTCCGGATTCTCGCCCTTGATCTTCGTGAGGATCGCGCGGAAATCGATCGCCTTGTCGTTCGTCGCGTCACGCGACACGACTTTCACGCCGGCCGCTTTCGCCGCCTTCTCGAACTCGGTCGCGAGGCCTTGGCCGTAGGCGGTCGCATCGTCGATCACGGCGACCGTCTTGATCCCCATGTTCTTCGCGGCATAGGCGGCGAGCGCCGGCCCCTGCTGCGCGTCGGTCGCGACGACCCGGTACGTCGTCTTGAAACCCTGCTGCGTGTACATCGGGTTGGTCGCCGCCTGCGAGATCTGCACGATGCCCCCGTCACGGTAGACGCGGGACGCCGGGATCGACGTGCCGGAGTTGTGATGGCCGACGACGCCCACCACCTTGTCGTCGACGAGCCGCTGCGCGACCTGCGTCGCGGTGCGCGGATCGCCGGCGTCGTCCTGCGGATCGAGCTGCAGCGTCACCTTCTTGCCGCCGATCACGAGGCCCTTCGCGTTGATCTCCTCGACGGCCAGCCGCGCGCCGTTCTCGCTGTCCTTGCCGAGGTGCGCGATCGCGCCGGTCAGCGGCGCGACGTGGCCGATACGCACGATTTCGTCCGCGTGCGCGGACAGCGCGCAGGTCATCGCGACGGCTGCGGCCAGTGCTGTCTTGTGAAGTCGGGTCATGCCTGTCTCCTGGTGGGTCATGTCGTTCGTGTGGTGCAACGCGTCAATGCCGGAGTGCCGCGAGCATCGCGCGGCCTGCGGCGTCAGGCGCCGCGCTCGCCTCGCTGCCCGTCGCGACGCCGAACAGGTTCTTCGGATCGCGCGGCGTCGGGATCAGGTCGAGTTCGATGCCGATGTCGCGCTCGCGCGCCGCCGCGTTCAGATAGCGCAGCGCCGAAAAATCCTCGAGCGCGAAGCCGACCGAGTCGAACACCGTCACCTGCGCATCGGATTCGCGGCCGCACCGCGCGCCCGACACGATCTGCGCGAACTCCACCACCGGAAAATCCGCCGGCATCTGCTGGAGGTCGCCTTCGATGCGCGTCTGCGGCTCGAACTCCACGACGACACGCGCGCGCCGCAGCACGTCCGCATGCAGCTCGGTCTTGCCGGGGCAATCGCCGCCCACTGCATTGACGTGCATTCCGTCCTCGATCATGTCGGGCGTCAGGATCGTCGCGTTCGTCTTGTCGGCGGTGACGGTCGTCACGATGTCCGCGCCGCGCACCGCGTCGGCCGCCGACGCGCAGCGGATCACGCGCAGGCCCGTGAACGGTGCGAGGTTGCGCACGAGCTTGTCGGTCGCGGCCGGATCGATGTCGAACACGCGCAGCGCGTCGATGCCGAGCATCTCGTGAAACGCGACCGCCTGGAACTCGCTCTGCGCGCCGTTGCCGATCAGCGCCATCGAACGCGCGTCGCTGCGCGCGAGAAAGCGTGCGACCAGCGCGGACGTCGCGGCCGTGCGGATCGCCGTCGTCAGCGTCATTTCGCTCAGCAGCAGCGGATAGCCGGTGTCGACGTCGGCGAGCACGCCGAACGCCATCACCGTCAGCAGGTCGGCCTTCGTGTTCTTCGGATGCCCGTTCACGTACTTGAACGCATACAGCCGGGCGTCGGACGTCGGCATCAGCTCGATCACGCCGTCGGTCGAATGGCTGGCGACGCGCGCGGTCTTCTCGAACGTCTCCCAGCGGCGGTAGTCCTGCTCGATGTATGAAGCCATCGTTGTCAGGATCTGCGTGATCCCGACTTCGTCGACGAGCTTCGACACGCTCGTCACATCCAGATATCGCGTCATGCTTGTTGCTCCATCGGTTGCGGCGGCTGAGGAGCCGCCGTTGAAACGGTCAATGCGGCACTGTCACGCCCGGCCTTCGAAGCCCAGCAGCACGTTCACCGCATTGATGCCGATCTCGTCGACCATGTAGCCGCCTTCCATCACGAACAGCGTCGGCACATTCAGGCGCGCGAGCGCCTCGCCGATCCGCAGGTAGTCCTGCGAGCGCAGGCGGAAGTGGCTGATCGGGTCGTGCTCGAACGTGTCGACGCCGAGCGACACGACGAGCACGTCGGGCGCATGGGCGGCGATCGCCGCCGCGGCGCGGCCGAGCGCTTCGTCATACGTGTTCCAGAGCGTGCCCTTCGGCAGCGGCAGGTTCAGGTTGTAGCCTTCTCCCGCACCCGTGCCGCGCTCGTCCGCGTAGCCGGAGAAGTACGGGTACGA
This sequence comes from Burkholderia sp. MR1-5-21, assembly GCF_053427715.1. Classification (NCBI taxonomy): domain Bacteria; kingdom Pseudomonadati; phylum Pseudomonadota; class Betaproteobacteria; order Burkholderiales; family Burkholderiaceae; genus Burkholderia; species Burkholderia sp. MR1-5-21. Next base: position 150,977 of record NZ_JBSAXD010000011.1, on the reverse strand, counting down.
CACCGACGGCTCGCCGTGAATCGACACGAACAGCACGTCCGAGCGGTCGTAGAAGATGTCCTGCGTGCCGTTGCCGTGGTGGAAGTCGACGTCGAGCACGGCCACGCGTGCCGCGCCGCGCGTGATCGCGTGCTGGGCCGCGATCGCCGCGTTGTTCAGGTAGCAGTAGCCACCCATGTATTCGCGGCCCGCATGGTGGCCGGGCGGACGACACAGCGCGAACGCCGCGCGCGTGCCGCCGTTGGACAGCAGGTCGGCGCCCGTCAGCGCCGAATTTGCGCTCGCGCTCACTGCGTCCCACGTGCCGGCGTTGATCGGCGCACCCGCATCCATCGCGTAGAAGCCGAGCTTGCCGTCGATGAACGCGGGCGGCGTCGCGGCGGACGGCATCGCACGCACCGGCCACACGAGCGGCAGCGCCTGGCAGGTGCGGCCGGTCGCGCACCATTCGTCCCAGGCACCCGCGAGGAAATCGACGTAGCGCCGGCTGTGCGCGCCCGCATAGCACGCGCGGTCGAACGGCTGCGGCGCGATCACGTCGCCGAGGCCCGTGGCCCTGACTTGCGCGAGCACCGTTTCGGCGCGCTGCGGGTTTTCGAACGAATCGGTGATGGCGCCGTCCTTCAGTTCGACGCCGCGATGCAGGCGATGATCGCTGCTGTAGATCGTGAGCATGGTTGACCGTTGCAATGAGGGTGAGCAACAGTTTATTGGCGAGCAACCGCAATAGCTTTGCTTTCCGCGCGCGGGTTACGTACACTTTTGTACAAACTGTCTACAGGACGTCGGAAATGAGCAAAAATCGCCCGGCAATTGACATGGATGGCGTCGACCGCGCGATGCTGCGCCTGCTGCAGGAAGACGGCGCGCTGTCGAACGCGACGCTCGGCGAGAAGCTGTCGCTGAGCGTGACGCCGTGCTGGCGGCGCCGCAAGCGCCTCGAGGACGAGGGCGTGATCACCGGCTATCAGGCGAACCTCGACCGGCGCGCGCTCGGCATGAACGTGTTCGCGTTCGTGCTCGTCACGTTCAACATGCATTCGGACAAGGCGTGCGACCAGTTCGAAACGGTGATCCGGCGCCACGACGAAGTGCTGTCGTGCCACAAGATCACCGGCGCCGCCGATTACATGCTGCAGGTCGTCTCGGCCGATCTCGACGCGTATGCGGAGTTCATCGAACGCGTGCTCAGGAAGCAGGCCGGCATCTCGTCGATCCAGTCGAGCCTCGCGCTGCGCGAGGTGAAGTTCTCGTCGCGCTTGCCGGTGCCGGATGAGTGAGCGGCATCGGCCGAGCGCATTCCGGAAACCCGGAAACCCGAAAAACCCCACAAAAACAACGGAAAAATTCGCGCGCAACACGACGATTGAATTCGGTTATATTACGCGCCCCTTGCCACCCGCCCCCCGATGAACGCGTCGCGCACCGCATGCCTGTGCGCCGCCGCCAGCCTCGTCCGCACACGCTTGCCGCAAGGGCCCGCGCGCGTTTTGCGCGGCCTGAAAGGCACATCGCGGACGAGGACGTGAAACCGATCGGAAGGTGTCCTTCGGATCGGTTTCGCATCGGGTCGAGCGCGTTTCGCGATCGCATTTCCGGAATCCCGGAAACGCGATCCGGATTTCCGGATGCCGATCCGGCATCGTCCGGAACGGGCGCGCGCCGGCCGACGAAGCCGTGCGCCAGGCGGCGTGGCAGACCTGATTTGACCAAGCTGAAAAGGTTAGTGCTGTGATAAAAACGTTACGGGTAATGCTGTCGGGGCTCGCGCTGTGCGTGGCCGCGTCGTCCGCGCACGCGGACGACACGAAGAAGGTCGACGTCCTGCTGGTGGGCGGCGGCATCATGAGTTCGACGCTCGGTGTCTGGCTGCACGAACTGCAGCCGGACTGGTCGATGACGATGGTCGAGCGCCTCGACGGCGTCGCGCTGGAAAGCTCGAACGGCTGGAACAACGCCGGCACCGGCCACTCGGCGCTCGCCGAGCTCAACTACACGCCCGAGAAGCCCGACGGCACGGTCAGCATCTCGAAGGCGATCGAGATCAACGAATCGTTCCAGATCTCGCGCCAGTTCTGGGCATGGCAGGTCAAGCAAGGCGTGCTGAAGAACCCGCATTCGTTCATCAACTCGGCGCCGCACATGAGCTTCGTGTGGGGCGACGACAACGTCCGCTTCCTGAAGAAGCGCTATGACGCGCTGCAGGCGAGCCCGCTGTTCCGCGGCATGCAGTATTCGGAAGACTACGACCAGATCAAGCAGTGGGTGCCGCTGATGATGGAGGGCCGCGACCGCAAGCAGAAGGTCGCCGCCACCTGGACGCCGATCGGCACCGACGTGAACTTCGGCGAGATCACCCGCCAGTTCGTCGGCTACCTGCAGCGCCAGCCGGGCTTCACGCTGTCGCTGTCGAGCGAAGTGCGCGGCATCACGCGCAACGCCGACGGCACGTGGCACGTGTCGTGGGTCAAGCTGCACTCGAACGAACCGCCGCAGGCCGTCGACGCGAAGTTCGTGTTCATCGGCGCGGGTGGCGGCGCGCTGCACCTGCTGCAGGCGTCGGGCATTCCCGAGGCGAAGGACTACGGCGCGTTCCCGGTCGGCGGCTCGTTCCTCGTGACCGACAACCCGGAAATCGTCAAGCAGCATCTGGCGAAGGCATACGGCAAGGCGTCGGTCGGCTCGCCGCCGATGTCGGTGCCGCACCTCGACACGCGGATCATCGACGGCAAGAAGATCATCCTGTTCGGACCGTTCGCGACGTTCTCGACCAAGTTCCTGAAGAACGGCTCGTACTTCGACCTGCTGACCAGCACGAACACGCATAACGTGATGCCGATGATGCGCGTGGGCGTCGACGAGTTTCCGCTCGTCGAATACCTCGCCGGCCAGCTGATGCTGACCGACGACGACCGCTTCAACGCGCTGAAGGAATACTTCCCGAACGCGAAGAAGGAAGACTGGCGCCTGTGGCAGGCCGGCCAGCGCGTGCAGATCATCAAGCGCGACCCCGTGAAAGGCGGCGTGCTGAAGCTCGGCACCGAGATCGTCAGCGCGAAGGACGGCAGCATCGCGGGCCTGCTCGGCGCGTCGCCGGGCGCGTCGACGGCCGCGCCGATCATGCTGAGCCTGCTGCAGAAGGTGTTCAAGGACAAGGTCGCGACGCCCGAGTGGCAGCAGAAGATCCACCAGATCGTGCCGAGCTACGGCACGAAGCTGAACGACAGCCCGTTGAAGGTCTATGAAGAGTGGACCTATACGAGCGACGTGCTGCAGCTCTCTGCGCCGCCGAAGATCGACATGACCGCGCCCGCGCAGCCGGGTGCCGCCGCTGCATCGGCCAACGCGGTCAAACCGGCCCAGCCGGCCAAGGCGGCCGCCGACATGGCGCTGTGATGCGCTGAACGCCGCCGTATCGGTCGGAACGGACGAAACGGGTCAAACGGCCGTCCCGACGTGGACCGCCGCGCCCATCGGCGGGCAGTCCGCATCGGGCGGCCGTTTTTCATGGCGCGCCGCGACGCCGCCGTCCCGGATGGAACCGCCCCCAAGTCGGGGGCAGTCCGGGCCGGACGGCCGTTTTTCGTTTTGCCGCGCCGCGAGACCACCGCTAGATCGCTGCAATACCGCAGCAATACCACCCGCAATACCGCCGCAACACGCCCTCAATTCCGCGTCAATACCGCCGGCACAACCGCCGTATCCGCTAGAATTGCGCCACGCGCGATTCTCCGATCGCGCCCCGATCCATCATCCACCCCGACAAACCATCACGCGAACGGCCGCACCGCGCCCCGCCTTTCACGCGGAAGCTGCACGCGACGGCCACGCAACGCCAGCGCCCGCGCCCGATGCGCCGGCGCGCACAATCGAATTCAGCTGGAGAAAGACCGTGTTTACCTGCCGAAACCAGAGCTGCGGCACGCAGTGGGAACAATCCGACGTCGTCATCAAGGACGAAGGCCAGGGGCTGCTGTTCCGCTGCCCGCTGTGCGGCGCGCGCAATTATCTCGAACGCTTCGAAGGCGACGACGGCACGGTCGTCTACGAACAGATGGAAGGCCGGCCCTACCTCGGAGACCTGTCCTGACATGACTCAACCGACCGCCACGCCGTTCAGCGCGCTGCCGCTGACGCCCGCCACGCTCGCGAATCTTGCGCAGCTCGGCTATACCGACATGACGCCGATCCAGGCCGCGAGCCTGCCGATCGCGCTGGCCGGCCAGGACCTGATCGCGCAAGCGAAGACCGGCAGCGGCAAGACCGCCGCCTTCTCGCTCGCGCTGCTTGCGCGCCTCGATGCACGCCGCTTCGACGTGCAGGCGATGGTGCTGTGCCCGACGCGCGAACTGGCCGACCAGGTCGCGCAGGAAGTCCGCCGCCTCGCGCGCGCCGAGGAAAACGTCAAGGTGCTGACGCTGTGCGGCGGCACGCCGATGCGCCCGCAGGCGCAGAGCCTCGAGCACGGTGCGCATATCGTCGTCGGTACGCCAGGCCGCATCATGGACCACCTCGACCGCGGCAATCTGCAGCTCGACGCGCTGAACACGCTCGTGCTCGACGAAGCGGACCGGATGCTCGACATGGGCTTCTTCGACGACATCGCGAAGGTCGCGCGGCAATGCCCGCCGACGCGCCAGACGCTGCTGTTCTCGGCAACCTACCCGGACGGCATCGCGAAGCTGAGCCAGCAGTTCCTGCGCAACCCGAAGGAAGTGAAGCTCGAGGAGCGCCACGACGACAGCAAGATCCGCCAGCGCTTCTACGAAGTGACCGAAGACGAGCGGCTGCACGCGGTCGGCCTGCTGCTGAACCACTATCGTCCGGTCAGCACGATCGCGTTCTGCAACACGAAGCAGCAATGCCGCGACCTGCTCGACGTGCTGCACGCGCAGGGCTTCCACGCGCTCGCGCTGCACGGCGAGCTCGAGCAGCGCGAACGCGACCAGGTGCTGATCCAGTTCGCGAACCGCAGCTGCTCGGTGCTCGTCGCGACCGACGTCGCCGCACGCGGCCTGGACATCGCGCAGCTCGAAGCGGTGATCAACGTCGACGTGACGCCCGACCCCGAAGTGCACGTGCACCGCATCGGCCGCACGGGCCGCGCGGATCAGGAAGGCTGGGCGCTGAGCCTCGCGAGCATGGACGAGATGGGACGCGTCGGCGGCATCGAGCAGGCGCAGAAGCGCGACGTCGAATGGCATCCGCTCGCCGAGCTGAAGGCCGACAGCAACGAACCGCTGCTGCCGCCGATGGAAACGCTGCAGATTCTCGGCGGCCGCAAGGACAAGATCCGTCCCGGCGACGTGCTCGGCGCGCTGACCGGCGACGCGGGCTTCAGCGGCGCGCAGATCGGCAAGATCAACGTGACCGAGTTCTCGACGTATGTCGCGGTCGAGCGCGGCGTCGCGCGCGACGCGCTGCGCAAGCTCAATGCCGGCAAGATCAAGGGCAAGCGCGTGAAGGTGCGGTTGATGGACGAATGACGCCGATGCGCGCCGCGGCGTTACGTGGCGGATGAGTAACGCCGCGGCGCGCGGTGACCTGACGGACCAGCAACACCGAAGCGCGCCGCGACGCGACACTCACGCGGCGCGCTCCCCCAGCATCTCCAGGTACCGCTCGATCGCCCCCCACTCCCCGCCGATTCGGCTGATCGCAACCAGTTCCGATTTCGGGCCGCGCCCCGCCAGCTTCCGGTACACGACGTTCGGTGCCGCGATCCGGCTCAGCGGCGCGGGCGCGAGCGCCAGCCCGAGGCCCGCGGCGGTCAGCGCCAGCACGGACAGCGTGCTGCTCACCTTGTGCGCGATGCGCGGCTCCTTTCCCAGCACCTGGCGCAAGATCGTCAGCTGGCCCAGGTCGTCGCCGTCGGCCGCATAGAGGATGAACGGCTCGTCGGCAAGCACGGCGGCCGACAGCGAACGCCGGTTCGCGAGCGGATGGCGGCTGTTCATCACGACCTCCCACGTCCAGCTCCCGACCGGACGCACTGCGAGCTTCGCATCGAATTCGACGCCGAACGCCGGGCAATAGCCGATGTCGAGACGATCCGCGAGGATCGCTTCCTGCTGCGCGGCCGGGGCCATCTCGCGCAGTTCCAGCGCGACGTTCGGCCACGCGGCATGGAACGCGAGCAGATCGTCGGACAGGCGCCCCGCCGCGACCGCATTGCCGACGAAGCCGATCCGCACGACGCCGGTCTCGCCGCGCGCCGCGCGCTGGACCACGCGCTTCGTCCGCTCCGCCTGCTCGATCGTGCGCCGCGCCTCGACCAGCAGCAGCCTGCCGGCGTCCGTCAGCGCGACCTTGCGCGTGCTGCGCACGAACAGCGCGGTGCCCAGCTCCTCTTCGAGCGCGCGAATCTGCACGCTCAATGCCGGCTGCACGATGTGCAGCCGCTCGGCCGCGCGGCCGAAGTGCCCTTCTTCAGCGACCGCGACGAAGTAGCGCAAATGACGAAGGTCCATACCGATCGATTGATCACCGAAAACAATCAATCTTGAAATTTAATCTATTGGATCGAAAATTCAAGCCCGCGCATGCTGGAGGTCAGACGCAACCTCGCGTCGCTTCACAGGAGTCCGACCATGACCACCCGCCGTCGAATCGATGTCCATCAACATGTCGTGCCCCCGTTCTGGGCCGACGCGCTGCCGTCGCACGGCGGCGATCCGTCCGGCTGGGGCATGCCGGTGTGGCGCCCCGACAATGCGCGCGACTTCATGGATTCGCTGCAGATCCAGACCGGCGTGCTGTCGCTGACGGCGCCGGGCGTGCAGGGCTGGAGCGGCCAGGCGAAGCGCGACATGGCGCGGAAGGTGAATGAATACGCAGCCGGCCTCGTCGAGAAATGGCCGACCCGCTTCGGCCATTTCGCAACGCTTCCGCTGCCGGACGTCGATGGCGCGCTGGCCGAGATCGGCCACGCGTTCGACGTGCTGAACGCGGACGGTGTCGTGCTGCTCAGCAACTACGGCGGCATCTATCTCGGCGATCCGGCCTTCGAACCCGTGTGGGCGGAGCTCGATCGCCGCCACGCGGTGGTCTTCATCCACCCCGCGAAGCCCGCGATCGACGGTTTGCCGGGGATGCCCGGCCCGCTCCTCGACTATCCGTTCGACACGACGCGCGCGGCGCTCCAGATCGTGCTCAACGGCGTGATCACGCGGCACCCGAACGTGCGCATCATCCTGTCGCACGCGGGCGGTTTCCTGCCGTACGCGGCGTACCGCTTCGCGGAAATCGCGCCCGGCGTGCGCGACGACGCTCCGTCCCGTGACGGGCTGCTCGAGCTGATGCGGACGTTCTACTTCGATACCGCGCTGTCGTCGCCGTCCGCGCTGCCGAGCCTCACCGCGTTCGCGAAACCCGGCCATGTGCTGTACGGAAGCGATTTCCCGTATGCCCCTGCGGCCGTCAGCACGTCGTTCACCGCCGCGCAGGATGCCTATGACGCGCTGGGCGCGGACCAGCATGCGTCGATCAACCACGGCAACGCGCTTGCGCTGTTCCCGCGTCTTTCGGAGCAGGCGCGATAACGCATCGCGTCACGAAGCCCGCCGGAACGGCGGGGCGGCCTGACTTCGCCGCTCCGCCGTCGCGCGCCGTCGCTCGCCGTCGCTCACCACCGCTCACCGCCGCATCCCCGTGGCTTCTCGGTGGCGTCCCCATCGACTCGCCGCCGTCAGAACGGTATGACGGCCTTCGCCCACACGGCCTCCCCGGCCGGCCGGTTGCGCACGAAGAACTCCTTCACGACGCGCGCTTCCAGGCTGATCTTGCTGAACTGATAGCGGAACCCGGGCCCGATCGCGAACGTCTGGCCCCTGAACCCGTCGCCCGCGACGGGCTGCCCGTTCTGCATGTCGTCCGTGGTTTGCTTGACGAAGTACCCGGAGATCCCGACGCGCGCCGCCGGCGTGACCGCGTAGCTCGCCGAATAGTCGAAGTGGAACAGGTTCCCCGAGTGATAGCGGGTGTCGTTGTTCGGCGAGTTGAAGCTGTACGTGAACTTCGCGGATACCTCGACCTTGTCGTTCGGCAGCCACGACACACCGAAAACCGGCCGCGCGGTGTAGTAGTTCTTGCCGGTGTTCAGTGCCGCGTGCGAGTCGTACTGGCCCGTCGGAAACACGAACTCGACCGCGGCAACGGTGCGCAGCGCACCCGAGCCCCACGCGATCAGCGCGGGGCTGACAATCAGGTCGCCCAGATTGGTGCGATCGAACGACGCACCGCCCGCGTCGAGCGTCAGATGCTCCATCGGCAGCACCGCATACGCGCCGTAGCGCCCGCCGAGCAGCGACAGGTTCGACATCCACACCACGCGCGGAATGAACACGTCCGCATCGAGCTTGAAGCCCGGCACCGAGCCGTTGCCGTGCGAATCGTTGAACCGCGGCGCATGGTAGTGCGTGTAGTACAGGAGGCCATACAGGCCGGCCGGCGGCAACGCGCCCGCGAAGAACGCCTCGGCGCCCTCGCCGATCGTGTCGCCGCCGCCCTCCGTCGCCCACGCGCCGGTGCTCAACGTAATGCCCGCGCACGCGGCGAGCGAGACCAACCCGAATGCAGCCTTCCGTTTCATCGATGTCTCCAATATTCGTTCTACTGAATGGATTTCTTATGGTTTTGAAGCCGAATCCTTCCACTGCCGTCACGCACCCGATCGTCCGGTACGTGACGGCCTTGCCGCCTACTCGCTGAAGTGATCGATCACGAGCCGGTTGAAGCGCGCCGCATGCTCGATCTGCGTCCAGTGCCCGCACCGGCCGAACACGTGCAGTTGCGCGTTCGGCAGCAGCTCGAGCAGCTTCAGCGAGCTCTCGAGCGGAATCACGCGATCCTCGCGCCCATGGACGATCAGCGTGTCGTGCGGCAACGCGCGCAGCTTCGCGTCGTCGCTCGCGAGCGCATCGACCCAGCGCTGCCGCGGCGCGGGAAACATGTTCGCGAACGCTTCCTGATAGCCGGGCCGCACGCTCGCGTCGTAGCGCAGCTTCGCGAGCTCGTCGTTCACGAGCGCGCGATCGAACGCGAAGATGTCGAGCAGCGCGCGCATGTTCGCGATCGACGGCGTATAGCCCCACACCGCGTCGAGGCCTTCGGTCAGCGTGAAGCGCGTGCCCGCCGCGCCCATCAGCACGAGCCGGCCGACGCGCGCGGGCGCCCGGATCGCGAGGGCAAGCGCCAGCGCGCCGCCGAACGAGTTGCCGACCACATGTGCGCGCTCGACATCGAGCGCATCGAGCAGGCCGAGCGCATGGTCGACCCAGTGTTCCATCGAATACCGGTACCCGGCCGGCCGTTCGGTCTCGCCGAAGCCGGCCATGTCGGGCGCGATCACGCGGAACTGCCGCGCGAGCGCGGGCATCGTGAGCCGCCAGTTCGCGTAGGCCGTCACGCCCGGCCCCGAGCCGTGGATCAGCAGCACGGGCGGGCCGTCGCCGAGGTCGTGATAGTTCGTTTCGATACCGCCGGCCGCGATCCGGCGGCCGATTTCAGGGTTGGTCGACATGACGCTCTCCAATCGATTCCTGTCGTATGCAGCGCGCATCAGCGCCCGCGTTTTTTGGCGCTCTGACCGCCGATCCCGAAGTGCGCCTTCGGCATCTCGGTGATGATCACGCGCACCGACTCGACGGGCGCGTCAAGCGAGCGATGGATCGCGTCCGTGACTTCCGCGATCAGGCGTTCCTTTTTCTCGTCGTCGCGGCCTTCCAGGATGTATAGATGAGCTACCGGCACGATTGCCTCCTCGTCAGATGAAACGCAGGCCGACCGACCCGATGTCCTGCACGCGCAGCGTCACGTTGTCGCCGGCCTCGACGGCCACCGCCTCCGTGATGCCGCCCGACAGGATCACGCTGCCCGCGGGAATCGACTCGCCGCGCGCGCCGAGATGGTTCGCAAGCATCGCGATCGCGGCGGCCGGATGCCCGAGCACGGCCGCGCCCGCGCCGAACGCGACCCGCTGCCCGTTCTTCTCGAGCACGACGCCGAGCGTGCGCAGGTCGACGCCATCCACTGCGAGCGGCCGGCCGCCGACGACGAAGCGCGCGGCCGACGTGTTGTCGGCCACCACGCTCTTCAGGTCGAACTTGAAATCGCGGTAGCGGCTGTCGATCACCTCGATGCCGGCGACAACAAAATCCGTCGCGGCGAGCACCGCGCCGATATGACAACCGGGGCCCTTCAGCTCGGCCTTCGTGACGAACGCAATCTCCGGCTCGACCTTCGGATGGATCAGCGCGGCCGTGTCGCATTCGCCGCCGTCGGGCAGCGCGTACGTATCGGTCAGGAACCCGAACACGGGCGTATCGACGCCCATCTGGCGCATCTTCGCGTGCGACGTCAGGCCGGCCTTGTAGCCGACGATCCGCGCGCCGCGCGCCAGTTGCCGGTGGCGGATCGCGTCCTGGACCGCGTATGCGTCGTCCCAGTCCATATCGGGATGCGCGTCGGTGATCTTCGGCGTGTCGCGCGCGTCGCGCACGCAGTCGTCGAGATGCGTGGCCAGCGCGTCGACGATGTCGGTCGTGAGATTCATGCCGCCTCCTGCTTCGCTTGCGCCGCGCGCGCCTTCGCGAGCGTAAGCGCGGTGTCTTCGATCATGTCTTCCTGCCCGCCGACCATCCCGCGCCGGCCGAGCTCGACGAGGATGTCGCGTGCCGGTATCCCGTACTTCTCGCCCGCGCGCTTCGCGAACAGCAGGAACGACCCATACACGCCCGCATAGCCGAGCGTCAGCGCGTCGCGGTCGACGCGGATCGGGAAGTCCATCATCGGCACGACGAGATCCTCGGCGACGTCCTGGATCTTCCACACGTCGACGCCGGTCTCGATCCCCATCCGCTCGCACACCGCGACGAACACCTCGAGCGGCGTGTTGCCCGCGCCGGCGCCGAGGCCCGCCGCCGCGCCGTCGATCCGGTTCGCGCCGGCCTCGATCGCCGCGATCGAGTTCGCGACGCCCATCGCGAGGTTGTGGTGGCCGTGGAAGCCCAGTTCGGTCCCGGGTTGCAGCGCGTCGCGCACTGCGCGCAGACGCGCCTTCACGTCGTCGGGCAGCATGTAGCCGGCCGAATCGGTGATGTAGATGCAGTTCGCGCCGTACGACTCCATCAGCTTCGCCTGCTTGACGAGCCCTTCCGGGCTGTTCATGTGGCTCATCATCAGGAATCCGACCGTATCCATCTCGAGCTTTCTCGCCATCGCGATGTGCTGCTCCGACACGTCGGCCTCGGTGCAGTGCGTCGCGACGCGGATCGTGTGCACGCCGAGCGCATGCGCCTCTTTCAGGTGGTCGACGGTGCCGATGCCCGGCAGCAGCAGCGCCGACACCTTCGCGCGCTTGAGCAGCGGGATCACGGCGCCGAGGTATTCGACGTCGCTGTGCGCCGGAAAGCCGTAGTTGACCGACGAGCCGCCCAAGCCGTCGCCGTGCGTGACCTCGATCAGCGGCACGCCGGCCGCATCGAGTCCGCTCGCGATCGCGCGCATCTGGTCGAGCGTCATCTGGTGACGCTTCGGGTGCATGCCGTCACGCAGCGTCATGTCGTGGACGGTGATTCGTTTGCCTTTGAGATTCATTGCCGTTCCTTTTCGTCCGATCGTGGGAATGCGCGCACCGGCGTCAGGCCACGGCCTGCGCGGCCGGCGCCAGCGCGAGGCGGCCCGCCAGCAGTTCCTCGGCGAACATCTCGGCCGTGCGCGCGGCGGCGGCCGTCATGATGTCGAGGTTGCCCGCGTATTTCGGCAGGTAGTCGCCGAGCCCTTCCACTTCGAGGTAGACCGACACGCGCCGCCCGTCGAACACCGGGCCGTTGACGAGGCGGTAGCCGGGCACGTAGCGCTGCACGTCGGCGATCATCGCGTGCACCGATTCGACGATGCGCGCCTGGTCGGGCTCGTCTTCGGTCAGGCAGTGCACGGTGTCGCGCATGATCAGCGGCGGCTCGGCGGGGTTGATCACGATGATCGCCTTGCCTTGCTTCGCGCCGCCGACCTGCGCGACAGCCGCGGCCGTGGTGCGCGTGAACTCGTCGATGTTCTTGCGCGTGCCGGGGCCGACCGAGCGCGACGACACGGTCGCGACGATCTCGCCGTACGCGACCGGCTGCACGCGCGAGATCGCACGCACCATCGGGATCGTCGCCTGGCCGCCGCACGTGACCATGTTCACGTTCATCTCGCCGCTGCCGATGTGGTCCCGCAGGTTGACGGGCGGCACGCAGTACGGGCCGATCGCGGCCGGCGTCAGGTCGATCATCAGCACGCCGAGCGCGTTGAGCTTGCGGCTGTTCTCCGTGTGGACGTACGCGCTCGTCGCGTCGAATGCGATCTGCACGCCGTCGGCCTGCACGTGCGGCACGAGGCCGTCGACGCCGTCGGCGGTCGTTTTCAGGCCGAGTTCGCGAGCCCGCTTCAGGCCGTCTGAGTCGGGATCGATGCCGACCATCCAGACGGGTTCGAGCACGGGGCTGCGCATCAGCTTCGCGAGCAGGTCGGTGCCGATGTTGCCGGGGCCGATCAGCGCGCAACGGATTTTCCGGGTCATGGGGATGTCCTTGTCTGCCAGTGAATGGAATGGGGGCCGCTCACGCGAACCGCACCGAGCACGCGCCGATCCCGCCGATCGACACGCGGAAGTTGTCGCGGGGCCCGACCGGCGCCATCGCGGCCAGCGCGCCGGACAGGATCACCTCGCCGGCCTTCAGCGGGATGCCGAGCCGGCCGAGCGTATTGGCGAGCCACGCGACGGCGTTGACCGGCGAACCGAGCGCGGCCGCGCCGGCGCCCGTGCCGATCACGTCGCCGTTCTTCTCGAGCACCATCCCGCAGGTCGCGAGATCGACGCTGCGGGTGCTCACCGCCTTGTCGCCGAGCACGAACACGCCGCACGACGCGTTGTCCGCGACGGTGTCGCCGATCTTGATCTTCCAGTCGCGGATCCGCGAATCGACGATCTCGAAGCACGGCATCACGCATTCGGTCGCGGCGAGCACCATCGCGTTCGTCACGCCCGGGCCGATGAGGTCGCGCTTCAGCACGAACGCGATCTCGCCTTCCGCCTTCGGCTGGATCAGCGTGTCGAGCGGGATGCATTCGCCTTCCCCGAACACCATTCCCGACAGCAGATAGCCGAAGTCGGGCTGGTACACGCCGAGCATGTCCATCACGGCCTTCGACGTGACGCCGATCTTCTTGCCGATCACGGTTTCTCCCGCGTCCAGGCGGCGCTGCACGAAGCGCTGCTGGATCCGGTACGCGTCGTCGACCGACAGGTCCTCGTGCTGCGACGTCAGCGGCGCGATCGGCGTGCGCGACGTCATCGCGTCGTACAGCTTGTCGCCGAGCGTGGTAATCAATGTGGAGTCCATATGTGTCATCCGGTCATTAACGTGATGTCAGAGCTTGATGCAGACGTTGCGGAGCTCGGTGTAGAACTCGAGCGAATGCACGCCGCCTTCGCGGCCGATGCCCGATTGCTTCGCGCCGCCGAACGCCGTGCGCAGGTCGCGCAGGAACCACGAATTGACCCACGCGAGGCCGACGTCGATCGACGCGGCGACGCGATGCGCGCGCGACAGGTTGCGCGTCCAGATCGCGGTCGCGAGGCCATACGCGTTCGCGTTCGCGCGGCCGATCACCTCGGCTTCGGAATCGAACGGCATCACGAGCGTGCACGGCCCGAAGATCTCGTCGCGGGCGATCGGCGAATCGTCGCCGAGGCCCGTCCAGATCGTCGGCTGCACCCATGCGCCGTCGCGCAGGTCGGCCGGCATGTCGGGCACGCCGCCGCCGGTCACGACGGTCGCGCCGAGTTCGGCCGCCTGGCGGTAGTACGACAGCACCTTGTTGCGGTGCTCCTGGCTGATCAGCGGCCCGATGCCGGTCGTGTCGGCTTCCGGCCGGCCCGGCCGCAGCCGCTCCGCGCCGGTCTTCAGTGCGGCGACGAAGCGCTCGAACAGCGGACGTTCGACGTACACGCGCTCGGTGCCGAGACACACCTGCCCCGCGTTCGCGAAGCACGAGCGCAGCGTGCCTTCGACGGCCGCGTCGAAATCGCAGTCGGCGAACACGATCGCCGCGTTCTTGCCGCCCATCTCGAGGCTGACGGGCCGCGCGCCGTCGGCGGCCGCCTTCATGATCGCCGCGCCGGTGCGCGTCTCGCCGGTGAACGTGATCGCGTTCACGCCCGGGTGCGTCGTCAGGAATTCGCCGGCCGAACCGGGACCGAAGCCGTGCACGACGTTGTAGACGCCGCGCGGCACGCCCGCCGCGTTCATCACGTCACCGAGCAGCGCGGCCGTTTGCGGCGTCTCTTCCGACGGCTTCACGACCACCGTGTTGCCGCACGCGAGCGCGGGCCCGACCTTCCACGTCATCAGCAGCAGCGGCAGGTTCCACGGGCAGATCACGCCGACGACGCCGACCGGCCGGCGGATCGCGTAGTTGAGCGCGCCCGCGCCGTCCGGCGTCGCCATCTCGAAGGTTTCGCCGGGCACGTTCTTCACGACGTCGGCGAACACCTTGAAGTTCGCGGCGCCGCGCGGAATGTCGAGATGACGCGCGAGGCTCATCGGCTTGCCGGTGTCGGCCACTTCCGCTTCGAGGAAATCGTCGAAGCGGCGCTCGATGCCGTCGGCCACCGCGTAGAGGATGTCGACGCGCTGCGCGACCGTCAGCCCGCCCCACGGGCCCGACAGCGCGGCGCGCGCCGCGTGCACGGCGGCATCCACGTCGGCGCGGCCGGCTTCGGCGACGCGTGCGATCAGCGTGTTGTCGAGCGGCGAGCGCTTGTCGAACCAGCGCTCGCCGGCGCAGTATTCGCCGTCGATGAAATGGCGGATCTGCCGCACCTCCGGCTGCCCGCCGGCGGGGCCGCGAGTCGCGGCGGTCGTTTCAGTATCGTTGTCGTACATGATGAAGTCTGCCGATTGTCGTGGATCAGTTCAGTCGTAAAGAATGCGCACATCGCGGTGCGCGACCCGTCACGGGCCGGACAAACCGGCCGCGTCGAGGCCCGCCGTCGCACAGGCCTCGTCCTGCGCCTCGCTGCCGCCCGACACGCCGATCCCGCCGATCAGCCGGCCGCCCTCGACGATCGGCAAGCCGCCGCCGAACGCGACGAAGCGCGCACGCAATACGAGCCCTTGCCGCACGGCGGCCGAATGTTCGGCGAGCGCATCGTGCCAGCGGCCGGTCGGTAAGCCGAAGCTCGCCGCCGTGTACGCCTTGTCGATCGCGATGTCGATCGAATGCAGCGGCGCGCCGGGCATCCGCACGAACGCGGCAAGCAGGCCGGCCGCATCGACGATCGCGACATTCACGCGCACGCCGAGGCGCTCGGCGGCCTCGGCCGCTGCCTGCGCGGCGCGCGACGCCGCGGGCCAGTCGATCACGCGCGTGTCGACGCTCTGCATGGTCGGGTTCCGGGCCATGACGCTTCGCTCCTTGTCGATCAGGTGTAGACGGTCGTGAACGCTTCGTTCAATTCGCCGGAGTGGAAGAAGATCCCGCGGCCGAGCTCCTCCTCGGTCCACGTCGTGACCGGACGATCGGGCTGCGCGAGATAGCCGAGGCCCGCGAACGTCTCGTTGCGGTTGCCGCTCGGATCGAAGAAGTAGATGGTCGTGCCGCGCGTGATGCCGTGCCGCGTCGGCGCGACGTCGATCTTCACCTTGTTCTTCGCCATCACGTCGGCCGACTTCAGCACGTCGGCCCAGTCGTCGAGGAAGAACGCGATGTGATGGAGCCCGTTGCGCGGACCGCCGACGAACGCGATGTCGTGCGGCGTCGTGCTGCGGAACATCCAGGTCGCGGCCTGGATCGTGTTGCCGGGGCCGACCATCACCTGCTCGGCCAGATGGAAGTCGAGGCACGCGGCCATGAAGCGCGTGTTCTCCTCGACGCGGTTCACGCCCGTCTCCGGGTTCAGCTCGCACATCAGCAGGCAGTGGTCGAGCCAGTGCACGGCGGAGCCCGGGATGTCGTCGGGCCACGGGTCGGGGTTCAGCGAGCCGACCGCGGTGCCGACCTGCTCCTTCTGCGCGTACAGGCGCAGCTCATGGCCGCTCGGCAGCAGGAAACGCAGCTGGCGGCCGACCGACGGCAGCGCACCTTCCGGCAGCATCTCGGTCGCGATCCCGTACGCTTCGATGCGCTGCCGCAGCGTGTCGAGATCGGCGTCGTGCTCGACCTTGTACGCGGCATGCTTGAGCCCCGCCTGGTCGGACGGGCTGAGGATCAGCGAATACTTGTCCCATTCGTCCCAGCACTTCAGGTACACGTTGCCGGCCGCGTCGCGCATCGTCTCCTGCAGCCCGAGCACGCGTATGTAGTGACGCAGCGCCGCATCCAGGTCCATCACCTTCAGGTTGACATGGCCAATACGCATCACACCCATGATGTGTCTCCTCCAGATTCACTTGTTGAAATTCAATGCCGCCGTGCAGGCCGATCCGCAGAAGAACGGCTTCTTCAGGCGGCCGGCCACTTCCAGTTCGACGTCGCCGTCCGGCGCCACGCGGCAGGCGAGCGCGTAGCCGTCCTCCTCCTCGTCGGCGCTCACGTGCGCGCGGCTGACCGGCCCGAGCTTGCGCACCGTGCCGCGCAGCACGCGCACCTTGCAGACGCCGCAACCGCCGTTCAGGCAGCCGACCGGAATGCCGCGCCGGCCGAGCTTCGCCATCCCGGCGAGCAGCGATTCGCCGGCCGCGCACGCATAGCGCTCGTCGGTCCGCACGATCGTCACCGTCGCCTTCGCGCTGCCCGCGTCCATGTCACACCCGGCGGAACAGCGGGCTGCGGGTCTGCTGCGCATCCGCCGCCGAGATGAACTTCTCGTGGTAGATGTCGCGCTCGAACAGGCGCCCCTGCATCAGCGCGGTGATGCACGCGTCGATCATTGCGGGCGGTCCGCACAGGTACGCCTGATGCCCGGAGAAGTCGCCGTCGAAATGCGCTTTCGCGACGTCGTGCACGAAGCCCTGCGCGATGCCGCCGTGCGCGTCCGCCGCGCCGTCGGACAGCGCGGGCACGTACGTGAAGTTCGGATACCGTTCGGCGAGCGCGCGGAATTCGTCGTGGTAATAGAGCTCGCTCGCGTTGCGCTGGCCGTAGACGAGCGTGATCGGCGCGGTCACGCCGCCGTCGAGCAGGTCGACGATCATCGAGCGCGGGCTCGACAGCCCGGAGCCGCCGGCCATGAAGATCATCGGCAGCGCGGCCGAGCGGCGCACGAAGAAGCGGCCGTATGGACCCGCCAGCCGCACGCGGTCGCCGACCGCAAGCTGCTCGTGCAGGTAGCCCGTGCCGAGCCCGCCCGGCACCTGGCGCACGTTCAGCTCGATCTCGCCGGTGGCCGCGACGTCGGCCGGCGCGTTCGCGATCGAGAACGCGCGGCTCTGCCCGAGCCCGGGAATTTCGAGCTGAACGTACTGGCCCGCCTGGAAGCGGATCGGCTGCGACAGCTTCAGGCGGATCGCCTTGATCGTCGGCGTCAGTGGCGCGATGCGCGTGACGTCGGCCGCGAAATCCTTGACCGGGATGATCTCCGCGTCCGGATCCTCGTCGACGTCCGCCTCGATCACCGTGTCGGCCTGCAGCGTCGCGCAGCACGCGAGCGCCTTGCCCTCCTCGCGCTCGAAATCCATCAGCGCGAACGGGTTCGCGTCGCCGACGTCGGTCTCGCCGTCGAGCACCGCGACCTTGCAGGTGCCGCACAGGCCGTGACAGCACGCGTGCGGGATGTAGATGCCCTGGCGCAGCGCCGCGTCGAGCATCGTCTGTCCTTCTTCGACCTCGATCGTGACGCCCAGCGGCTCAATCGTAAGTTGGTGGCTCATGATGATGTGCCCATGTTCCGGAATGCCGGCCGCACGCAGGCGGCCGGCGTTCGTGCAGGTGACGGTCAGAAGCTCGCGCCGCCGAGGCCGTCGAGGCCCGGCGTGCGGAAACTGATCAGGTCCTTGTGCCCGAGGCCGTTGCCGGCCAGGCTCTTCGACGCGTCCGGCGTCCACGGCTCGCCGGACCGGAACCACTCGACGCGATCCCAGTCGATCTTCGCGAAGTCCGGGTGGTAGCCGTAGACGGGTGGCAGCACGTCCTTCGCGAGCGCGCCGAACGGCAGGTCGGGCGGCAGCGGCAGGCAGAACGGCGCCGGAAACATCAGGTGGTCTTCCCAGCACACGTAAAGGAGCGGTGCGGGAAACCTGTCCACCGTGTCCTTTACCGGGAAGTCGTAGGGTTTGAGCGCAACGACAGCCATGTTTGTCTCCTGCGGGTCAGTTGCTCGTGGCCTGGCCGCGCCATGCCGCGAAGTTCTTCTGGTCTTCCGAGCCTTCGAAATCGAGGTTGTCCCGGCCCATGCCCACCTCGTAGTAGTCGAGCACCGAAGCAAGCGGATCGAAGCCAACGGCTGCCGGATCGGCATCGGGCGGGAAGCAGTTGCCCTGGTAGATCTGGTGCACGGGCAGCCACGCCTGCACGTACTTCTGCGGCTCGTGGTCGAAAATCTCCTTGCAGTGGTCGCTGCAGAAGTGGAACGTGTCGCCGAGGTAGGTCGATTCGCGCGCGCCGATCTTTGTCGGGTTGCCGGGCTCGGTGAACAGCATCGGGATCTGGCAGGTCTGGCACAGCATCGGCAGGGTCTTCATGTAGAAGCGGTTGCCGGCTTTCGCCTGCTCGCCCCAGTGCTCGAAGCGCGGCCGGTAGTAGCGGTCGAACGAGTCCGGATACTTCGCGGCGAGCCACGCCATCTCGTCCTCGGTCGGCACCCACGTATGGAACGCCGACGCCGCGTTGAAGCCGTAGAACGTCGACCATGCCTGGTGGCTGATGTGGTCCTTGCCTTCGCACGCGTCCTGCCAGCCCTTCGGCTCGCGTATCCCGTAGCGGGCGAGATCCCGGAACAGCGCACCGCCGTTCTGCTCCGCGTACATCTCCCACGATTCGCGCCAGCTCATCACGCGCTTCGGCTGCATGTAGTCCATCATCATCGCGACGAGCGTCAGCAGCCGGTAGCCGCGCCAGAACCACTTGTCGATCCAGCGCTGCACGATCGGCACGTTGCCGGGGTCCTGCTCGAGCAGGAACTTGATGCACTCGATGCCGAGCGTCATGTGGCGCGACTCGTCCGACTGCGCGGAGAAGCCGAACGTGACGGTCGACATGTCGCCGTTGTACGCGGCGCCCGACATGAACGGCACGAACAGCAGGTTCGTCAGCACGTATTCGAACGAGAAGCTCACCGCGGTCAGGAACTCGAACGGCCCAGACGAATACGCATCCTCGAAGAACGACTTCGGCACCGACAGGTACCAGACGCGATCGAACCAGTGGTTCGAGTGATGGAACCCGTTGAAGAACTTGTTGTACGTCGACATCGCGTGCGTTTCGGTCTGGTAGTGCCGCAGCTCGTCGATCGACTGCATCTGGCATGCGATGCGCGCGCCTTCGCCGGTAAAATGCCGGCCCACGTGCGCGAAGCCGCGGTGCGCGAGGTATTCGAGCGGCGTCACGCCCTGGACGAACAGCTTCAGCGCGTTGATGTAGCGCGCGTCGGTCACGCCGAGGAACGCGTTGTTCTGCGTGAACGCGTCGATCACCGCATACAGCTTCTTTTCCTTCTCGCCCTGGTATTTCCAGTACGCATCCATCGTCAGGCGGAACGGGTCGACCCACTTGTCCCAGTCGTGGATCTTGATGCCCTCGTAGCGGTCGTACGGGAAGACCTTGTCCATCGGCTGGTAGGTCGTCTCCCAGCCGAGGCCGCGCGTCATCGCCGCGTAGCGGTCCTTCAGGCCGAGCTTTTTCTTGAGCGTTGGCGTGTCCATTCGTGTCTCCGGTGTTGTCGGGTGCGCGTTGTGCGGCGTTCAGTGCGCCCAGCTCAGCGTGAACTGGTCGTCGTCCTCGTCGATATGGCCGGACAGCGTGATCAGGTTCACCTGCAGCTGCTGCAGGTCGAAGCGCGCGCCGGTCAGTTCTTCGATCGTTTCGCGGCGGATCGTCAGTTGGTCGGGCGCGTCGATCTTGACCATGCCGGGCGACTCGACGACGACCGCGCGCGGGTTGTCCGCGACGATCGCCTCGACGATCGGTCTGGACTCCTCATTGGCCTGGAAGGCGATGAATACGTTGGACATGCGTGTTTCCTCAGTGAGAGATGATCGTCCGGCGTCAGGTCAGCGTGCGATGCCGAGCTTCGCGACGCGTGCGTGGAGCTGCTCGCGCACTTCGTCGAGCGCCGCGCGACCGGCGTCCTGCAGCGCGCGCTCTGCGACCGGCGCGAGCGCGTCGTTCGCCCGCTCGGCCCAGTCGCGCGTCCAGCGTGCGAGCAGCGCGCGGTTGTCGTCCGATTCGGCGGCCATCGTCTTCACGACCGCGTCGATCCAGCGATTCGATTCCGCGTGCCATTCGGGCATGAACGCGGTCAGCATCGCGACCGCCGAGCCGCCTGCGAGCGCGATCCGTTCGTCGACGAAGCGGTCGTAGACGAGCGGATACAGCAGGCCGTCGAGCGCGAGGTTCTGCGCGACGAACAGCTCGACCGGATCGGCGACGACCAGCGTGTCCTCGACGTAGCGGCGCAGCGGCTGCCATGTGGCGTCGGCGAGCCACGCGGCCTTCGCCGCGTCGAGCACGTCGGGCTCGGCGATCGCGAGTGCGAGGCGTGTCAGGTATTGCGCGACGCCGAGGTTGTCCATCGCATGGAACATCGCCGGCGCGGTGAACGCGGTGCCGTAGCCGAGCGCGCAGATCTGCGCGTTGTTCATGTTCCCGCCCCACGCGGCGTGGCGCAGCGGTACCAGCACGTCGAGCGCATGCTGCGCGACGCCGTCGGGCATCAGGCCGATCATCCGGCGCGACTCGACGAACTCGAAGTTCGATTCCATCGCGTCCTGCTGGCGCGCGCGGGCCGTCACCCACGACGCGTAGTAGAACTGGCGCGGATCCTTCAGCGCATACCAGCTCGCCATCCGGATCGCCGTGCGCGATGCGTCGAAGATCTCGTGATCGGGGTCCCAGGTCGGCCGGTAATGGAAGTTCGCCTGGGGCTGCGCGCCCATCATTCCTTCCTGGTACCGGGTCGCCGTCCTGTCGCCGCCGATGTGCCGCGCGACGTGCGCGAACGTGTGCCGGAGCGGCTTGATGTCGACTGTCTTCAGCTCGATGGTCACTTCTTGCTCCTCAATGTCATGGGTTTGTCGTCGTCCAGCCGTGTCACGCGCTGTTCCGCACAGAACGCATCGAAGGCGGCGGGGGGCAACGTCAGCTCGACGAACAGGTCCGGCGCGCCGCCTACCGACAGCTCGAATTCGACGAAGCCGCGGCCGTTGGTGCCGGTCACCCGGACGCACTTGCGGCCCGGGTCGAGCGGGGGTTGATCGCTTGTGATTTGATCCATGATCGGTGTCGCCTCCATGCCCGTACTTCAATGCACCAACCGTGCCACGTTCCGTGTGTCTTGCGAAAAATCTCGATAATTCAGGGAAAGCCCTGACACACAATTCGAATTCGGCACGCACAATACCGGTTAACCAGAATGGAAACCGCCGTCGAACGCTCACGCCAAACCCCTGATCTGACGGCCGTTTTCATGATTTCATCAACTCGATGAAGCGGATTTGATGAAATGGTGAAACCCTCGGACGTGTCCGACCGGCGGTCACGCATATTCGGAAATCACGAGAAATCTCGACGGAGGAGACATGACGCGGCCCAGCCTGCCCCCGCTACCGACGGACGCCGACCTGCGGCGGCTGATTCATTTTTCGGCCAGCGACGGCCGCATCTGGCTCGCCGGACAGCGGATGGTGCTGCTCCACGCGGGCGCGCTCGCGACGCTGCGCCAGGAGCTGATGGAAAGCGTCGGGCCCGCGCAGACGCGCCGCTTCTTCACGCGCGTCGGCTTTGCGGCCGGCGAACGCGACGCGGCGCTCGCACGCGAGATCCGCGCGAAGGCGTCGTTCTTCGACATGTTCCATGTCGGCCCGCAGCTCCATATGCTCGAAGGCGCGGTGCAGGTCACGCCGCTGCGTTTCGAGGCCGATCCGGAGACGGGCGCGTTCTATTGCGAATACCGCTGGGAACATTCGTGGGAAGCCGACGTGCACCGGCGCACGTTCGGCGCGCAGCCGGAACCCGTGTGCTGGATGCTGATCGGCTATGCGACCGGCTATACGAGCGCATTCATCGGCCGCACGATCCTGTTCAAGGAAACGACCTGCGTCGGCATGAACGACGCGCATTGCACGATCGTCGGCAAGCCCGCGGAAGAATGGCCGGACGCCGAAGAGATCGCGTCGTGGTTCAAGGCCGACTCGCTGATCAACACGATCCGCGACCTGCAGACCGAGGTCGAATCGCTGCGCCTCGAGATCGCGCCCGACGCCGACCGCACGCAGCTCGTCGGCCGGTCCGACGCGTTCACCGCGGCCTATTCGCTGCTGGAGACAGCCGCGCCGACCAAGGTCGCCGTGCTGCTGACCGGCGAAACGGGCGTCGGCAAGGAGCGCTTCGCGCGGGCGCTGCACAATCTGAGCCCGCGCGCCGCGAAGCCGTTCGTCGCGATCAACTGTGCGGCGATTCCGCATGCGCTGATCGAATCCGAGCTGTTCGGCGCAGAGAAAGGCGCGTATACAGGCTCGCAGGCCGCGCGCGCGGGACGCTTCGAGCGCGCGAACGGCGGCACGCTGTTCCTCGACGAAATCGGCGAGCTGCCGCTCGACGTGCAGGCGAAGCTGCTGCGCGTGCTGCAGGAAGGCGAAGTCGAGCGGCTCGGCGCGACCGAGAGCCGCAAGGTCGACGTGCGCATCGTCGCCGCGACCAACCGCGATCTCGAACAGGCGGTGCGCGACGGCAGCTTCCGCGCGGATCTCTATTACCGGATCAACGTCTACCCGGTGCGGATCCCGCCGCTGCGCGAGCGGCAGGACGACATCCCGCTGCTCGCGGATACGATGCTCGAGCGCTTCGCGTCGCTGCACGGCAAGCCGGCGCCGACGCTGACCGACTACGCGTACGACGCGCTGCGCGGCTACCGCTGGCCCGGCAACGTGCGCGAGCTCGAGAACCTGATCGAGCGCGCGGTGATCCTGGCGCGGCCGAACCGCGCGGTCGACGCGAAGGACCTGTTTCCCGGCCTCGGCCTGCCGGGCGGCGCGACCGTCGATCGTGCCGGGCAGATCAGGCCGGCGTCGTCGGTGCAAATCGACTGCGGGTCGATCCTCGATCAATTGCAGGGATGCGGCGGCGGCCTCGACGGGCTGGAACGCGCGTTGCTGCAGGAGGCCGTCGACCGCTCGAACGGCAACCTGTCGGCCGCCGCGCGGCTGCTCGGCCTGACGCGCGCGCAGCTCAGCTATCGCCTCACCCGCAATCAGGATCAGGAGGACGCGTGACATGAACACCATCCTGCCCGCCCGTCCGCCGCGCGGCACGCCGCCGGACGACGCGCCGCCCGCCTGTGCCGAAACGCCTGCCGATGCACCTTCCGACGCAATTGCCGACGACATGACCGGCCCGCACGCGCGCACGCTCGGCGAGCATGCGTACCACCAGCTCCGGCAGCACATCATCGAAGGGCACTACCCGCCGGGCGCGAAGCTGCGCGTCGAGCACCTGAAGGACGTGTACGGCGTCGGCGCGGGCACGCTGCGCGAGGCGCTCACGCGGCTCGTCAGCGATGCGCTGGTCGTCGCCGAAGGCCAGCGCGGGTTCCGCGTCACGCCGATGTCGGTCGCGGACCTCGAGGCGATCACGCGGCTGCGGCTGCATATCGAGGTCGATGCACTGCGCGAATCGGTGCGGCACGGCGATGCGGCGTGGGAGCAGCGCGTGCGGCACAGCTTCGAGATGCTGTCCGCGTGGGAGCAGCCGGTGTCGATCGAACACCGCGCCGCGTGGGAGGCGTGCAATCGCCGGTTCCACGAGGCGCTGATTTCGGCGGCCGCGTCGCCGTGGACCTATCTGGTGCTGCGCATGCTGTCGCAGCAGAGCGAACGCTACCGGCGCGTGTGCATCGGCCTCGAGGATTCGAAACGCGACGTGCATGCGGAACACACGTGCATCTTCGACGCGGCGATGCGCCGCGCCGATGCGCGCGCGGCACTCGCGCTGGAGGATCACATCAGCACGACGCTGGCGATCGTCAGGAACGCGCCGCCGGGGACGTTGCCGTTTGCTTGAGGTCAGGAAATGCGTGGCGGCGCTTCGTGTTCGGGAATTTCGGACACACCGCGCAGTCGCGCTTGTCGCGCACATCGAGCACGGTTCGCCAGCGAGCGGACCGGATTCGATCGCCGCGCAATCCGCATCGCCGTTGCCGAGCGCGCGCAGCACGTCCAGATGCGCGCCGAACGCCGTCGCCGACGCGAAGAAACGCCCGTTGCGCGCATGCGGCGCAACCGCATGCCGGAACGCGTTCATCCCGCTGTGGGAATCGTCGCTGTTGTAAGCGGCGCGCAAGACCTTCGTCGGCCGGCTGGTCGTCGGGCCGCCGACCAGCATCGCCGCGATGTTTTCGGACGCGCTCGCCGCATTCCGGCGCGGCGACCTGCGTTACCTGCCGATGTGGGTCGTGCACGCCGCGTGCGTGATCGCGCTGCTCGCGTGGCTGCAGATGTCGATCGGCGTGCCGTGGTGGTACTACCTGCTGGCGATCACGTGGCCCGCACTGTCGCTCGCGATGGTCCGCTCCCTGTACGAGCATCGCGCAGCCCGCAATCCGAAGGCGCGCATCGTGATCAACGAGGCGGGGCTGGCGATGCGGCTGCTGTACCTGAACAACAACTACCACCTCGTGCACCACGACCTGCCGAAGCTGCCGTGGTACGACCTGCCGCGCGCGTACCGGATGCGGCGCGACGCGTATGCGGACAAGTGCGGCGGTTTCGTGATCCGCGGCGGATATCGGGAATTGCTGAAGCGGCATGCATGGCGGCCGACCGATGCGCCCGTGCATCCGTTTCCGGAAGGCACGGCGTCGCTGTCGAGCGGCGGCGGCGTGCGTGTCGCGGTGGTCGACGGGCATCTGCAGATCAGCACGTAACGGGCGGCCCGGCCTGCCGTCGCCTACGCTTGCCGCCGGTCTCCGCGCTCACCGCTGGTGGATCACCGAATCGAGCACGAAGCAGGTCGTCATGTTCTGCACGCCGTCCAGCGCGCTGATCGCCGCCCAGATCTCGCTGACGCGCTCGTGCGACGCGGCCTCGATCTGCACGAGCAGGTCAACCTCTCCGCTCAGCACCGCGCAGTCGCGCACCTCCGCGATCCGCTCGAGCGCGGCAAGCACATCCGCGCCGCGCATCCGGTCTTTCCGGTAGACGAGCATCACCGCGCGCACCGGCGACGCGTCGTCAGGCAGCGCGAGCCGCACCGTGTAGCCCGCGATGATCTTCAGCGCTTCGAGCCGGTCGATCCGGTGCCGGACCGCCTGCCGCGACAGGCCGATCCGGTCGGCCAGCACGGCCAGCGGAATGCGGGCGTCGGCGCACAGCGCGTCGATGATTTTCTGGTCGAGGCCGTCGACTTTCATGGGGGATTCCCGTCGTGCGTGTGCCGATATGTCAGATGCCTTCAAGCGCCTGAGCAATGTCCGCCTTCAGATCGTCGACATGCTCGACGCCGACCGAATAGCGGATGAAATTGAGCGGAATGTCCGCCGCGCGCATCTGCTCCGCCGACATCGTGCCGGCCCACATCGCCGCCGTGTGGATCGCGAGCGAATCGACGCCGCCGAGATTGCCTGCGTTCAGCGGCACGCGCAACGCCTCGACGAAACGCTGCGCATCGTCGTAGCCGCCCCGCACGCCGAACGCGACCACACCGCCGAAGCCGCGCATCTGCCGGCACGCTAGCGCATGCTGCGGATGGCTGCGCAAGCCCGGATAGAACACGCGGTCGATCTTCGGGTGCCGTTCGAGGAATTCGGCAAGCGCCAGCGCATTCGCGTTGATCCGCTCGACGCGCAGCGGCAGCGTGCGCAGCCCGCGCAGCAGCAGCCACGCGTCCATCGGCGACAGCACCGAGCCGAGCGTGATGTGCGTGTGCCAGATCTGCTCGGCGAGCACGCGGCTCGTGCAGATCACGCCGCCCGTCAGGTCGTGATGGCCGCCCAGGTACTTCGTCGCGCTGTGCACGACGATGTCGACGCCGAGGCGGTGCGGCTGCTGGTTGACCGGCGACGCGAACGTATTGTCCGCGAGCGTCAGGATGCCGTGCGCCCGCGCGATCTCGGCGACCGCGGCGATATCGGTCACGAGCAGCAGCGGATTGACCGGCGACTCGAGCACGATCAGCCGTGTGTTCGGCCGGATCGCACGACCGAACGCGGCCGCGTCGGTCTGGTCGACGAACGTCACGTCCACGCCGAACTTGCGCAGCATGTCGTCGAGCATCTTCGTCGTGCTCATGTAGTGGCGCGTCTGGCCAATCACGTGATCGCCGGCCTTCACGACGCTCAGGATCGCCGTCGCGATCGCGCCCATGCCGGACGCCGTGACGAGCGCGGTCTCCGTGCCTTCGAGCTCGGCCATGATCGCCTTCACGCGCTCGTGCACCGGGTTGCCGTAGCGCGTGTAGTTGCGCGGATGCTGCGGCACGCTCGACATCTCCGCGAATTCCTCGCCGCCGGCCGCCTTGAACACGGCCGAATAATGGATCGCGGGCGCGACCGTCTTCTCGTCGGTCACGTCGCGGTCGGCGGCGAGCGCCAGCGTTTCAAGCTTGTATCCCATGTCGTCCTCGGATCGTTCGATGTATCGGGCCCGTGCGTCGCCGCTACGCGCGCACGCTGCCCAGGTGACGGTTCAGCAGGCCTTCCACGCGCTTCAGCGCGGTCGCCAGCACCGCCGTGATGCCGACGTACACGATGCCCGCGACGAGCAGCGCGTCGGTCGTATAGCTTTCGATCGAGATGCGCCGCGCGACGCCGGTCAGGTCGAGCACGGTGATCGTGCTCGCGAGCGCGGTCGACTTCAGTTGCAGCACGATTTCGTTGCCGAGCGTCGGCGCGACGATGCCGATCGCGCGCGGCACGATCACGCACCAGGTCAACTTGAAGCGGCTCATCCCGAACGCGAGTGCGGCTTCCTGTTCGCCCGCGGGCACGCCGGCGATTCCGCCGCGGATGTCTTCCGCCATGTACGCGGCGAGGTTGAGCGTCAGCGCACACAGCGCGCACGAGAACGAGCCGCCGATCAGCAGCCACAGCGGCGACGCACGCACGGCCGAGAACTGCGCGAGGCCGTAATACAGCACGAAGATCTGCACGAGCAGCGGCGTGCCGCGGAACACCGACATGAAGAGACGGCTCGGCGTCGACAGCCAGCGGCATGCCGACGTGCGCGCGACCGCGAGCGGCACCGCCAGCGCGAACGCGAGCCCGCACGACAGCACCAGCAGCTGCAGCGTGATCCACACGCCGCGCGCGATGTCCGGGCCGGATTGGTCAATCAGGGAGAGGAGGTCGTTCATGGCAGGGCCTGTTCAGGTGCGTTTCGCGTAGCCGCGGCCCGCGATGCGTTCGAGCCACGCAAACGCAGGATTGGAGACGGCGAGAAAACCGAAGTAGACGACGCCGACCGTCACGTAGAAGACAAACGGCTGCTTGGTGAACTGCGCGGCGATGTTGGCCTTGCGCAGCATGTCCTCGAGCCCGACGATCGACACGAGCGACGTGTCCTTCAGCAGGTTCTGCCACATGTTGTTCAGGCTCGGCAGGCAGATCCGCCACGCCTGCGGCAGGCGGACGAACCACAGTGTCTGCAGCCGCGTCATGCCGTACGCGCGCGCCGCCTCGACCTGCCCGGCCGGCACCGCGAGAAACGCGCCGCGAAACATCTCCGACGAATACGCGCCGAACACCACCGCGAGCGCAATGACGCCGGCCGAGAACGGACTGACCGTGATTGCGCCGTCGAACTCCGTATTGAGCAGATGCGACAACCCGAAGTAGCAGATCAGCAGGATCAGGAATTCGGGAATGCCGCGCAGGAAATTGGTCGCCGCATAGGTCGCGCCGCTCAGCCAGCGCACACCCGACAGCTTCGCCGACGCGCCGGCGATCCCGAGCAGCATGCCAAGGCACAGCGCGGCAACCGCGAGCGCCAGCGTGACGAGCGCGCCCGCCGCGATCTGGGCGCCGTAGTTCAACAACAGGTCCATCGTGGTATCGCTCCTGGTTAGACGCGGGCCTTCCGCGCGCCGTGCGCGCGCCGCCGCCCGCCGGCCGCGCGCACCCGATGCGCGGCTATTGCGGCGCGATGCTGAACGGGAAGTAGCGCTTGTTCGCGGCCGAGAACGTGCCGTCCGCCTGCACCTGCGCGATGCCCTTGTCGAACTGTGCCCTCAGCGGCGCATCGCCCTTGCGCACCGCGATCGCGGTGCCGTCGCCGAAGATTTCCGCGTCGGCGATCGGCTTGCCGACGAAGCCGAAGCCTTCCTTCTTGCCGGCCTTCGTCAGCCAGTCGTAGGCCACCGTGTTGTCCGCGAACACGGCATCGATACGGCCGGCCTCGAGATCGAGCCACGCCTCGTCGAGCGTCTGGTAGACCTTCACGTTGATGCCCGACTTGCTCGCCGGCAGGCGGCGGCGCAGATAGGATTCGTGCGTCGACGCAGTCTGCACGCCGATCGTCTTGCCGCGCAGCGTGGCCGGGTTGTCCGTGATGCCCGAGCCCTGCCTTGCGACAAGTTGCACGGGCGCCGTCGTGAAGATCCGCGTGAAGTCGACCGACTGCTCGCGCTCCGGCGTCTTCGACATCTGCGCGAGCACCGCGTCGATCTGCTTCGCCTTCAGCGCGGGAATCAGCGCGTCGAAGTCCATCGTCACCCACTGGCACTTGACCTTCATCTCGTCGCACATCTTCCTGCCGATGTCGATCTCCATGCCCTGCAGCTTGCCGGACGCATCCTTGTATTCGAACGGCGCATAGTCGGCGAGCGTGCCGATTCGCACGACCTGTTCGGCCTGCGCGGCGGATCCGAGCAAGGCCGCGCCGATGCACAGCGACTGAATCAGCTTCTTCATGATTTCCTCTCCGGTTGGCATTGGATCCGCATCAGATGATGCTGGACAGAAACTTCTGGAATCGCGGCGATTTCTGGCTCGCGAACACTTCGTCAGGACTGCCGTCCTCCTCGATTCGTCCCTGGTGGACGAACACCACGCGGTTCGCGACCTCGCGCGCAAACCCCATCTCGTGCGTGACGACCAGCATCGTGCGGCCCTCGTCCGCAAGCGAGCGCATCACCTTCAGCACTTCGCCGACGAGCTCCGGGTCGAGCGCCGACGTCGGCTCGTCGAACAGCATCACGTCGGGATCCGTTGCGAGCGCACGCGCGATCGCGACGCGCTGCTGCTGGCCGCCCGACAGCTGGTTCGGGTAGTGCTCGCACTTGCCCGCGAGGCCGACGCGTTCGAGCATCGCGATCGCCTTGTCGCGCGCGTCGCGCTTCGGCACGCCGAGCACCCGCACCGGCACGAACATCACGTTCTGCAGCACCGTCATGTGCGCCCACAGATTGAACTGCTGGAACACCATCGCGAGCTTGCGGCGCACGCGCATCACCTGTTTCGGATCCGCCGCGACAAGCGCGCCGTCCCTGCCCGCCGGCTTCAGCGCGAGCGTCTCGCCGTTCACGCGGATCCGGCCGCGATCGGGCGTCTCCAGCAGGTTGATGCACCTGAGAAACGTGCTCTTGCCCGACCCGCTGCTGCCGAGGATCGATACGACCTCGTGATTCCTCGCGGTCAACGAAATGCCCTTCAGCACCTCGACCCCGCCGAACGACTTGTGAATATCCTCGACCACCAGCACGTCGGCCGCTGGCTTGCATGCAGGAATTGCTGCTGGCATCCCCGACTCCCTCTTCGATACGTTGCACACCGCTCCGGTCCCCGCTGCGCCGGCGCCCCACGCGCCGGCGCAGCGCGTCAGCTCGACAGCCCCCGGTTGCGCCTGAAGCAGACCACCTTCGGCTGCGTCATTTCCGTCATCGCGAACCGCACGCCTTCGCGGCCCAGCGACCCATACTTGAATCCGCCGAACGGCATCCCGTCGAAACGGTAGTCGGACGAGTCGTTGATCATCACGCCGCCCGCCTGCAGCCTTTCCGCCGCACCGAGCGCCACCTCCAGGCGGCTCGTGAACACGCCCGCGTGCAGGCTGCTTTCGGACGCGTTCGCCGCGTCGAGCGCCTGCTGCAGGTCGCCGAACTTCACGATCGACACGACAGGCGCGAACACTTCGTCGGTCCACACGCGCGCATCGCACGGCACATCGGCGAGCACCGTCGGCTCGTACAGCGCGCCGCGCCGGCGATGGCCGGTCAGCACCGTTGCGCCGGCCGCGACCGCCTCGTCGACCCAGCGCTCGATCCGTTGCGCCTCTCCGTCGCCGATCATCGGCCCCATGTCCGTCGCGTCGTCGAGCGGATCGCCGACGACCATCTTGCGGGTCAGCTCGACGAAGTAGCGGACGAACGGCTCGTACGCGGCCTCGGCCACGAAGATCCGCTGCGTGCCGATGCAGTTCTGGCCCGCGGCCCAGAACGCGCCCGACACGCATGACTCGGCCGCATCCTTCAGGTCGCAGTCGGCCATCACGATCACCGGCGCGTTGCCGCCGAGGTCCATCGCGATCTTCTTGAGCCCGGCGTCGCGCGTAATCGCGTCGCCGGCCGCCGGCCCGCCGGTGAACGTCACCATCCGGATTCGCCGGTCACGCACGAGCGCGGACGCAATCTCCGCGCCGCCGTGAACGATCTGCAGCGCATCGCGCGCGGCACCCGCTTCCCACAGAATCTCGACGAGCGCCTGCGCGGACAGCGGCGCGCGCAGCGACGGCTTCAGGATCACCGCATTGCCGGTCGCGATCGCCGGCCCGAGCTTGTGCGCAACGAGGTTCAGCGGGTCATTGAAGGGCGTGATCGCGAGAATCACGCCGAGCGGCTCCAGCGTGTAGTAGCCGCTGCGGTCCTCGGAACCCGGATACCCGTCGAACGGGATCGTCTCGCCGACGAGGCGCTTCGCCTCCTCGCCGGACAGGCGCAGCGTGTTCACGCAACGCGCAACCTCCTTGCGCGCCTGGCGCAGCGGCTTGCCTGCTTCGAGCGCAATCGTGCGTGCGAGCGTCTCCGCGCGAGCTTCGACAAGCGCCGCCGCGCGGAACAGGATGTCGGCGCGCCGGCTGCGCGGCAGCGCCGCGGCCACGCTCGCGCCGCCGAGTGCACGCTCGACGAGCGCCGGCGCCGCGTCGGCCCGCGACACGCGAACCGTGCCGACGATCGCGCCGTCATAGGGCGAGCGGACGTCGGCCACGCCGGCCGATGCGAGATCGCCGATCACTGCATCGCGCGCGGTCATGCGAGCACCTCCTGCGCAGCAACGCCGATGCGCTCGCGCAGTTCGATCAGGTCGGACAGGATCGCGAATGCCGTCTCCTCGCGGCCCGCGCCGGGCCCGCTGATCGTCACGCCGCCGAGCACGTCGGTGTCGAACGTGATCGCGTTCGTGACGCCGCTCGCGGCGCGCAGCGGATGTCCGGCCGGCAGCTTGCGCGGCTCGACGCTCGCCGTCACCGTGCCGTCCGGATGGCGGACCGCCGATCCGATCAGCCGCCACGACATCCCTTCGGCCGCCGCGGCGCGCACGTCGTCCTCGGTCAGCTCGACGATCCCGCGGCAAGCTACGTCGCCCCGCTCGAGGCCCGCGTTCCACAGCGTGTTCGCGAGAATCACGACTTTCAGCTGCACGTCGGAGCCGTTGACGTCGGCCGCCGGATTCGCTTCCGCGTAGCCGCGCTGCTGCGCGTCCCTGATCGCTGCATCGAAACTCGCGCCGGCCTCGACCTGGCCGAGCACGAAGTTCGACGTGCCGTTCAGGATGCCTGCAAAGCCGCTCACGTCGCAGCCACGCAGCGTCGTCGCGAGCTGACGCAGCACCGGCGTGCCGCTCATCACCGTGCCTTCGTACATCACGCACGCACCCGAGCGCGCGGCGATCCGCGCCAGCGCCGGCTGCGCGAGCGCGATCGGCCCCTTGTTGGTCGTGATCACGTGCTTGCCGCATTCGAGTGCGGTACGGCAGTGCGACAGCGCCGGTTCGCCGGCGGTCGGGTCGGTGAAGGTCGCCTCGACGACGACATCCACGTGCTCCGACGCGATCGCCTTCAGCACGGCGCCGAGACCCACGTCCGGCGACACCAGCGTGCCGGGATCGCGGCGCAGCGCTTCGGCGTCGACGCCGCGCCGGGCAGTTTCGTCGAGCACGTCCAGCGCGATGCCGCGGGGATTCGTCGCGATCCCGAGCCGCAGGTCGGCGACCATCGTCACCGACACGTCGAGCCCTGCGGCCGACAGCATTGCGCGCTTCTTCTTGAGCAGCTCGACCAGTCCTTGATTGACTCCGCCGAAGCCGACCAGTGCCAGTTTGAGTTCCATCTCGATCATCTCCTGTTCAGTGAAAGCAGGAAACAGATTAGTGGTGCGAATCGATTGCCAAATTATGCGTTTCGGCCGATTTCGACGGGCGTGCATTGCGGTTCGTCACGCGGGACGGCCGGATCGGCCGTCCTCTTGCGCACTGCCCTCGTCAGGCGGCGGGCGGCTCGTCGTCGCCGTCCTTCTCGACCGGCACGAACAACCCGACCTTGACCGCGCTCAGCACGACGTTCGTGTTGATCCGGCGGATCATCGGATTGCTCTGCATGATCCGCGCGGACAACCGGTCGTAGGCCTCGACGTCGGGTGCGGTGATGATCGCGATCAGGTCGACGGAGCCGGTCACGTAGTAGATCTGCTGGATCTCGTCGTGCGCCTTCGACCACTCGCGGAACTTGGCGATCGTCTCGTAGTTTTCGCGTTCGATCTCGATCGCGGCGATGAAGGTCATCGGGCGGCCGACCGCCGCGCGATCGACCACCGCGATTTCCGCCGAGATGATCTTTTCGGTGCGCATGCGCTTCAGCCGCTTCTGCACGGCGGACGTGGACAGGCCGATGCGTTCGGCAATCGCATCCGCGGTCGCGGTGCAGTCGCGCTGGACGATGGTCAGGATCTTGCGGTCGAAGACGTCGAGTGCGTCGGTCATGGCGTGGCCTGCCGTGTGAGGTGCGTGAAATTCAGAGATAGAACGGGCGGGCTGACTTGAGCCCGACGAGATGGCGGACGCGGTCGAATGCAGCGACGAGCATTTCGCGCCATTGCGAGACCGGTCCGCCGATGCGCACCGCGTCGAAATGCATCGTGTCCACGCCTGCGGGAATTCGGAACGGACGCTCGATGCCGTCGTCCGACTCGGTCACGAGCGCGGTGCCGTCGATCGCGGTCAGGCTCATCAGCAGATGCGCGCACGCGTTTGCGCCGACCACGTCGAGCAGCGGCTGCACGGTCGCCGGCAGTTGCTCGAGCAGCGGCAGCTCGTATGCGCCGGGCCACCACGTTTCACGCTCGGCGAGCCACGGGCCGACGCCCGGCATCCCGACCATCTCGAGTGTTCCGTCCACGCCCAGGTGGGCATAGGCGCGGCACCGGCCTGCGGAATCGGCTGCCGAACAGGCCAGCCAGCCGCGCGCATGCGCGATGCCCGCCGACAGCGCGACGTTCGCGGGCTTCAGGTTGCCGATCATCTCGGCCACGCGCGCCGACGGAATCGGCTCAGCGTCGGCCTGCGCCAGATGGCCGGGCACGATCCGGCACACCCATTTGGGGCCGTCCTGCAAGGCGGCAGGCACGTCGCCGAAGCGGACCTGCGCGGTTCGCCTGCGGGCGCGTTCGACGATGACGTTTGGCGTGTCCGGCATACAACTCTCTCGATGCTCGCGGGGCCGCGTCGCAGTCGTGCCGGCGCGCCCCGATGGTTCTGCTGACAGGTGTCGGGCTGGAGAAATCATATCGCCCGGCTGCGGCGGGAAAAATCTCAGTCAAGGCGATCGGCGACGAAAAACGGAGAATAGTGGCCGCTACGCGACGTATTTGGTCGCGATTATGGAAAACCCGGCCGGCAATGCGACCGGGCGCCGAGGCCGGCATCGGCAGTCTGCGGGTCGATCCCGAATCGCGCGACACCCCGCTTCAATGCCGGGCGGGGCGGCAAGGGGGGAACAGCAACGTGGCTGACTTGGCGTACCTCGTCAGCCGCCTACCCCTGCGACAACTCCGCCACCCAATCGATGAACACCCTGAGCCGCGGCGACAGGTGCCCGCGATGCGGATACAGCACCGACAGCGGCAACGCGGGCGGACGATGCCGCGTGAGGATCTCGGCGAGCGTGCCGCTGCGCAATTGCGCGGCGACGTGATACCGCGGCACCTGGATGATCCCGAGCCCCGCCTCGCAGGCCGCCACGTACGCATCGCCGTTGTTGACCGACACGGCCGACGGCAGCTCGCGCGCTTCCGTGCGGCCATCGGCGCTGAACTCGAGCGGCACGCGCTTGCCGCTCGACGCCGACACGTACGCGACTTCGCGATGCCGCGCGAGGTCGGCCAGGTTGCGCGGCTTGCCGTGCTCGGCCAGGTAGCCGGGGCTCGCGCAGGTCACCTGGGCAAGCACGCCGACCCGCCGCGCGACCAGCGATGAATCGGTCAGCTCGCCGATCCGCACCACGCAATCGATGCTCTCGCGCGCGAGATCGACGCGCCGGTCGCCGATGCTGAGGTCGAGCGCGACCTGCGGATAGCGCGCGAAGAACCCGGGCAGCGCCGGAATCACGACGAGCCGCGCGAACGAACTCGACAGGTCGACCTTCAGCGTGCCCTGCGGATGCCGCGCCGCATGCGAGAACGACGCCTCGGCCGCGTCGATCCCGTCGAGGATGTCGATGCAGCGCTGGTAATAGGCGGCGCCGTCGAGCGTCGGGCTCACGTGCCGCGTCGTGCGCACGAGCAGCCGCGCGCCGAGATGCGCCTCGAGCTGCTTCATGATCTGCGTGGCGGACGCGCGCTGCATCCCGAGCTGCTGCGCGGCGCGCGTGAAGCTGCCCGAATCGACGATGCAGGTGAACAGCCGCATGGCGAGCAGTCGGTCCATTCCGTCACCCGAACTGTTTATGGAAAATAAACAGTGTTGATATCGGACGATGAATTGTCAATTCGGGCGTCTGCACCGAGAATGTCGGCACGCACCACTGCCTGTGACACCCGGCTCGAAACCGGAACGAAACCTGCGCAATACCGGCACGCCGGCCGGCCGCAGCCCGTGTGTCCCAGGCGCCGGATCCGGCCCCCGCGTTGCACCCCGCATTGTGTCCCGCGTCGCGCCCCGCATTGCCCCCATTTCCCCGACGATGACTGAACTGACTCCCCAGGCGAGCGCGCCGCGCGCGCTCCTCAGCGACTGGTCCGTATCGACCGTCACCGCCGGCTTCCTCGCCGTGCTGATCTCGTACGCGGGCCCGCTCGCGATCTTCTTTCAGGCTGCGCAGGCCGCGCATGCGTCGAGCGCGATGGTCACGTCGTGGGTGTGGGCGATCTCGATCGGCGCGGCCGTGTCGGGGTTCTACGCGAGCTGGAAACTGAAGGTGCCCGTCGTGACCGCATGGTCGGCGCCCGGCACCGCGCTGCTCGTCGGGCTGTTTCCGCAGTTGACGCTGAACCAGGCCGTCGGCGCGTACATCACCGCGGCGCTGATCATCCTGCTGATCGGCGTGACCGGCTACTTCGACAAGCTCGTGCGCCACATTCCGCGCGGCATCGCGTGCGGGATGATGGCCGGCATCCTGCTGCCGTTCGGCACGCATGCGTTCACCGCGGCGACGACGAAGCCCGCGCTGGCGTTCGGGATGATCGCCGCGTACGTGCTGTTCAAGCGTCTGGTGCCGCGCTACAGCATCGTGCTCGTGCTGCTGACGGGCGCGGCGCTCGCCGGCCTGCTCGGGATGACGCATCTCGGCGACGTGTCCGTCCACGTCGCGCAGCCCGTGTTCATCCGGCCCGAATGGACGCTCGGCACCACGCTGAGCCTCGCGCTGCCGCTCGTCGTCGTCAGCCTGACCGGGCAGTTCCTGCCGGGGATGACGATCCTGCGCGTGTCCGGCTATCACACGCCGGCGCGCCCGATCATCACCGCGACGAGCGTGATGTCGCTTGTCGTCGCGTGCTTCGGCGGGATCACGATCGTGATCGCGGCGATCACCGCGGCGATCTGCACCGGCAAGGACTCGCACGAGGATCCCGACAAGCGCTACGTCGCCGGGCTCGCGAACGGCACGTTCTACCTGATCGGCGGGATCTTCGCGAGCACGATCGTCGCGGTATTCCTCGCGCTGCCGAAGGAATTCGTCGCGGTCCTCGCGGGGCTCGCGCTGATCGGCGCGATCAGCTCGAACGTGCTCGGCATCTTCGAGGACGAGCAGCATCGCGAAGCGTCGGTCATCACGTTTCTCGCGACCGCATCGGGCATGACGTGGCTCGGGCTCGGCTCCGCGTTCTGGGGAATCGTGATCGGGTCGCTGTCGTATGCGCTGCTGAACAAGGTCAAGCGGTAGGCCGGCGGCACGGATCTGTCGTGCCGCGACAGGATCCTCCCATTCGCCACGCCCCCCGTCGGGTACACTCGGGCGAGTTCAATGGGGGCACATGCAATGCAACTTCTTGACCACGTGTCGATCGGCGTTCCTGATATTCAGGCAGCACGTCCCTTTTACGATGCCATCATGGCCGCTCTGGGCGCATGCAAGGTCTACGACCGGCCCACCGCACTCGGTTACGGCGAGCGTTGCAATGCGGACGACACGGCATCGACCTTCCTGGCCGTCTATCTGGATCCCGCCGAAATCGGAACGAACAAGCGGCACTGGTGCTTCAAAGCGCCTTCCCGCGAGCATGTGGATGCGTTTTTCCAGGCCGGCATGTCGACGGGCGGGCAGTCTGACGGCGATCCCGGATTGAGGCCTCACTACCACAGCGACTACTACGCGGCGTTTCTGGTCGACCCGGCCGGCAACCGGGTCGAGGCCGTGTGTCACGCTTCGGCAAACGAAAACAGAGACTAGAACACTAGAACATCTGCCGCAGGCCAACCGCCACGCCGACGTTGTTGGTGCGGCCGATCTTGTCCACGTTGCCGGTAGCCGGGTTGGTCACGCCCGGATAGTCGGCCGCGAATGCGCCGTTGCCGCGCGCGAAATCCGCCGTGCCATACACCTCCGTGTGCCTGGACAGCGCGTACTCGGCAAGCACGGTCGCCGAGTAGTTGACGCCCGAGCCGAGCGTGCCGTCGCGTCACGGTTCTCGCTGCATCGTCCGCTGCGCCGGTTCCACCAGCGCCGCCAGCGCGTCGGCCGGCTCGGTCGTGCCGAAACGCCGCTCGGACGCGCCCGCTTCGACGTCGATGTGCGCTGCGTTGTGCGCGTCATAGAGATCGGTGATCAGGCGCGCGTGCAGTTCGCTGAGACCGGCGCGCAGCAGCGTCGGCGTCCATGCGTCGCGCGGCAGTTCGCGCGCGACGATCGTGCGGCCCGCCGCTTTGCCGAGCGCAGCGGCGATGTCGGCCACGCTGACGCGCCGAGGCCCTTCGACGCTGACGACACGCGGCCCGCTTGTGTGTACGTCATCGAGCAGCAACTCGGCCGCAACAACGCCCACGTCCGGCGCCGAGATCGCCGGAAACAGCTTGCCGACAGGGTGATGGAGGCTCGGCAACATGCCGGTCGCGAGCGCGGTCGGCAGCATCCTCGCCCAGTTCTGCAGATGCTCGGCCGAACGCAGCAGCGTGAGCCGCGTGGCGATCGGCTTGAACCATTCTTCGAGATCGTGAAAGAGGCGCGTGATCCCCGTATTCGACGCGAGCTCCGCGCCGTAGTCCGACAGCGCGAGCAGCACGGGCGGCGGATTCTCCGCCAGCGCCGTGGCCGCCGCGTCGATCATGCGCCGCATCGTCGTTGCAGGATCAGCATCGGCGACGGGCACCGGGCACAGCATCTGCACGGCGTGCGCGCCGTCGATCGCCGCAGCGACCGAACGCGCGTCGGTCAGGTCGGCGAACACGACGTCGCAGCCGAGGTGCTCGAGCCGTTCGCGACGACGCGCGTCGCGCACAACCGCGCGCACGGGATGGCCTGCGTTGCGCAACGCGGCCGCGGTGGCCTGGCCGACGTTGCCGGATGCTCCGAAGATCACGAACATGATGTGCTCCCGCTTGATCGATGTAGGGTGATTATCGGAACACACCAGCGGCGCGGCGCACACGCCCGGATGAAACGAGCAGGCGAGGATGACGCGATCGGCAGCATCACTGTGGGACGGATGCGGTGCGCATGCTTGTCGCGTGACGCCCCGCGCGAAACCCTGCGTGATACAGGTGACGCGTCGCGATCTGCCCTTCCGGCAGGTCGCCCCAAAGAACGCGCTATTCAGGCAGCAGGAACGCGCCGGCCATCGTCGGCCATACGCGCCTCCGCATGCGCCGATTGAACGGCCGACTGCGCGGCCGACCGCGCGATCTCGCCCGGCGTCGCGCCGAGCAGGCGGTTCATCCAGTTCGCCATGTGGCTCGGGTGCGCGAACCCCGCTTCGAGCGCGACCTGGCTGATGCTGAGCCGGCCCTCGAGCAGCAGCGCCTTCGCGCGCTCGACGCGGCGCTGCACGATGTACTGGTGCACGGGCATGCCGAGCGTTTCGCGAAACAGCACCTTGAAATGCGGCACGCTGATCGCCGCGAGCGCGGCGAGTTCCGACAGCGTCAGACGCTGGTCGAGATGGTCCTCGATGTAGTCGATCACGCGCGCCGCCATCTTCGGCGCGAGCGCGTGCCGCCGGCCGCGCAGCGACGGCGCGGCGTCGACGAGCCGCACGATCAGCGCGGTGCACAGGCTTTCCGCGTAGAGCGGGTCCGATGCGTCGTCCGCTTCCAGCTCGGCGGCCAGCGCCCACGCGATGTGCTGCAGACGCGGGTCGCGCACCTGCATGCGCCGGCGGATCTGCGCCTGCGACGGCTTCAGTTCGAGCTG
The DNA here is from genome assembly GCF_053427715.1 of Burkholderia sp. MR1-5-21. Classification (NCBI taxonomy): domain Bacteria; kingdom Pseudomonadati; phylum Pseudomonadota; class Betaproteobacteria; order Burkholderiales; family Burkholderiaceae; genus Burkholderia; species Burkholderia sp. MR1-5-21. Next base: position 112,014 of record NZ_JBSAXD010000011.1, on the reverse strand, counting down.
GTCGAACGTCGCGCGCGCGAACGCGTCGCTGAACGTAATGCGCAGGATCCGGCAGTCGGATTCGTCGGTCCATCGGCCCGGCATGCCAGCCGGGATCACGTCGGCGTCGCCGTGCGCCTGGATGCGCGTGTAGCGCTGGCCGTCGCACACGCAGTCCGCGCGGGTCGGCGCGCCGACATGCACGCCGACCCGGTGATCGTCGGCCGCCGGGATCCGGTAGGTGCCCGCCTGAATGCCGAGCAGCGCCGCGCCGAAGCCTTGCCAGCCGAGCTTCGCGCTGGAGCGCAGGCTGACCGGAACGGCAAGCTCCGGGCGCGCGGCGAGGGTCGCATCGTTCATCGCATGTTCTCTCGAAATCGCGAATCGAATGCGCATTGTGCCGCCATTCCGGCGCGCGCGCTCGTCGCCGGACCGGCCGCGGCCGGCCATGCGAAAAGGATCATCCGTTTGTGTTCGCGGCGATCCTTGCGTGCGCGCCGGCATGCGCGCCGCCCGTTACGATCGGCGCATCCCGCCTCCATCGGAGATTGCCATGCTCCACTGCTGTTCGCGGCGCACGGTGTTCACCGCGCCGCCCGCACCGTCGCACCAGGATTCGAACGCGCACGCCAACTCGGCAGGCGCGCGCGTCGCCACCGCCGGCAGCACCCTGCTCGGCCTTGTCGGCTGGTACCGGCTCGAGCAGTTGCTCGCGTCGATTCCCGACAGCAACGACGACTTCGGGGTGGTTTGACCGCCGCGCCCGCTCAAGCGATCGAATAGCCGTAGTCGGCTACCATCGCGTGAGAGCCTAGCGGCCGCCCAGCGATTTCCTGCGCGCGGCAAACTCGGGCGCAGTCGCGCCGCGCCGCGCGCGGCGTCCTGCTCCCTCCTGCGGCGCCACGGCCGGCGCGTCGCACCGCTCCATCTTGAGGCACCGTCCCGCCTCCCATTCGGTCTCGAGCGTCGCGCGGATCGCCTGCAGTTCCGCGCGCTGTCCGTCGAGCTTCGCGCGCAGTTCGTCGATCTCGCGCAGCCGCTCGTCGAGACGGGCGAGCAAGCCTTCCTTCGAGAACGCGTTCATTTCCTCGGCGACGGCGCGCATCTCGTCGAGCGAAAACCCGAGCCGCTGCGCGAGCAGGATCATCTGCAGCCGCGCGACCGACTCCTCTTCATACATCCGGTAGCCGTTCTGCCCCCGGCCCGCCGGCGGCAACAGCCCGCTCTGTTCGTAAAAGCGGATCGCGGACGTGGTCATGCCGGTCCGCGCGGCCAGTTCTCCAATCTTCATGGTGCTTGACCTTCAAGTCGACTTGAAACTTAGTATAGGCCGATCCCGTACACCGAACAGGTCCTGCGATGACCACACCGCTCTTCACCCCGCTCACGCTGCCCAACGGCGGCACCCTGCCCAACCGCATCGCGAAAGCCGCGATGGAGGAAAACATGGCCGCCCCCGGCCAATTGCCCGGCGAAGCGCTGCGGCGCCTGTATGCGTCGTGGGGCGCGGGCGGCGCCGGCCTGCTGATCACCGGCAACGTGATGATCGACGGCCGCGCGCTGACGGGCCCGGGCGGCGTGGTGCTGGAACGGAACACGCCGCTCGAGCCGTTCCGGGCGTGGGCGGACGCCGCGCGCCGCCACGGCGCGCGCGTCTGGATGCAGATCAACCATCCGGGCCGGCAGGTGATGGCCGCGATGGGCCGCGACGGCTGGGCGCCGTCCGCCGTGCCGCTCGATCTCGGCAAGCACAGCAAGCTGTTCGCCGCGCCGCGCGAAATGACCGAGGACGAGATCCGCGAGGTGATCGGGCGCTTTGCCGACACGGCGGCGGCGGCGAAGGCGGCCGGCTTCGACGGCGTGCAGATTCACGCGGCGCACGGCTACCTGCTCTCGCAGTTCCTGTCGCCGCTGACCAACCGGCGCCAGGACGCGTGGGGCGGCCCGCTGGAGAACCGGTCGCGGCTGCTGCTGTCGGTCGTGCGCGCGGTACGCGAGCGCGTCGGCGCCAGGTTCAGCGTCGGCGTCAAGCTCAATTCCGCGGACTTCCAGCGCGGCGGGTTCTCCGAGGACGACGCGAAGCAGATCGTGCTGTGGCTCAACGACGAAGCCGTCGATCTCGTCGAACTGTCCGGCGGCAGCTACGAGAGCCCGGCGATGCAGGGCCGCACCGCGGACGGCCGCACGCTCGCGCGCGAAGCGTATTTCCTGACGTTCGCGCGCGACATCGCCGCGATCGCGACGATGCCGGTGATGACGACGGGCGGCATCCGGCGGCAGTCGGTCGCCGAAAAGGTGGTCGCCGAAGGCGTCGCGGTGGTCGGCATGGCGACCGCGCTCGCGTGCATCCCGGATCTGCCGAAGCGCTGGCGCGACGGCCAGGCGGTCGACGCGCCCGGCGTCCACGTCGAGTGGCGCGACAAGGGCGCGGCCGGACTGGCGACGATGGCGCTCGTCAAGCGCTGCCTGCACGCGATCGCGGCGGGCCGCCGCCCCGCGCGTCACTACTCGCCGGTGCTGACGCTCGTGCTCGACCAGATCCGGATGCGCAAGCTGACGCGGCGGTATCGGCAGTGGAGCCCGGCGAGCGCGTGACGCCGGGCCGGTTCCGTCAAGCTGACGCAGACGGCGCTCGACGTCGGAACCGGTCGAAACCCGACTGTCTCGCAGACCCGCGCGACCGCATGACGCGGAGCCGGTTCGCATCGAACCGACGCAGACGGCGCACGACGCCGGAGCGGATCGAAGCCCGACTGTCTGGCCGCACACCCGGGACACGATCCGCGACGATCGCGCTCCCTTCGAAGCGTCATGGTTCCAATGGACCCGCGCCGTGCTCGTCCGTCGCGTCTTGCGCGAGCGAACGGGCGAAGCGCTGCTGATAGTCGCGCGGCGACAGTCCGGTCATCCGCTTGAACAACTGCCGGAAGGTGCCGAGATCGTCGTATCCGACCTGCTCGCAGACTGCCTCGACGCGATGGCTGCCCGATTCCAGCAGACGCTTCGCGACCTCGACCCGCAGCCGCTGCAGATAGCCGAGCGGCGCATCGCCGACGGCCTGCTTGAAACGCCGGTTGAGCGTCCGTTCGCTGACGGCCAGGTCGGCGGCCAGGTCCGCCAGCCGGAATCGCTGCCGCAGCGTCGCCTCCATCCGGCGCTGCGCGCGTGCGACGAGCGGATCGGTGTGTCCATGGTCGTCCACGAGCGTCGCGTATGACGTCTGCGACGCGCGCCCGGCATCGATCAGTAGCGTCTTCGCGACGAGCGACGCGAGCCGCGCGTCGGCCAGCCGTTCGACGATCCGCACCGCCAGATCGAGATAGGACGTCACCGCGCCGCCGCACAGGATGCCGTTCTGCTCCGTGAGCACCTCGTGCGCGCGCAATTCGACCTTCGGGTAGCGCCGCCGGAAATCCGTCGCCCGGGACCAGTGCGTCGTGGCGATCCGGTCGTCGAGCAATCCCGCCTCGGCGAGCAGGTAGCTGCCCGTGCAATAGGACGCAAGCAGTGCACCGGCGTCGTGCTGGCGGCGCAACGCGGACGCGAGCGCGGCCACCCGCTCGCGGCGGGCGAGAAACGCGTCCATGTCCCCGACGAACGGCGCGGTCACGAGAATCGCGTCTGCACGCTTGCGGACGTCGATGCTGCCGTCCACCGCGATCGCCTGTCCGGACGCGGCGCGCACGGGCTGGCCGTCGAGGGATTCCACGCGCCAGACGAGCTTCGGCGCGGACGGCTGCCCTTGTGCCGCCGCGCCGGCGCCGAGACGGTTCGCGGCGTTGAACACGTCGATCGGCCCGGCGACGCCCGACGCCAGAATCCCGTCGTAGACCCAGATGCGGATGATCGCCATGTTGTCCGTTTTTCCACAAGGAATGGCGATCCTGCCACTCGTCGATGCGTGTCGCAAGCCCGATCATCGTGCCACCCCAACCACCGATGACGGACGATCGCCATGCCGATGATCGACGCAACGATTCCGGAACACGCGCTGACGGCCGACGCCGAAGCACGGCTGCTGAAGGAGATGACCGACATTCTGCTGCGGGCCGAGGGCTTCGACCCGGCCAACGAGATCGCTCAAAGCGTCTCCGTGGTCTTTCTCCACCGCCCGGCCGAAACATGGGTGGCCGGCGCCCGCTCGGCGAAGCCGCGCTACCGGATCGTGCCGACCGTGCCGAAGGGGCAGTACACGGATGCGGCGCGGGCGACGCTCGTCCGGGAACTCACCGAGGCCGTCGTACGGGCGGAAGGCGGCACGCACGACGACGTCGCGCCGCGCGTCTGGGTGTTTCCGACGGAGATCCCGGACGGCCAGTGGGGCAGCCGCGGCGTCATTCGCAGGCTGCCCGACATCCAGGCCTTCATCGCCGGCGAACACGAGCGGCAGACGGGCGCGGAACGGCTCGCGCGGCGGCGGCGCGACCACGCGCGCGTCGTGCTGGAAAGCGCGCTGGACGCGATCGAGCGGACACGCTGAAAGGCGGCGCACCTTGCCGGACTGCACGGGGGAACGAGCCGGCACGGTTCGGTACGCGCCATCAGCACCCGTGTCGCGGCCACGCGAAGCAAGCACTCACGTTGCCGTACGTCCGCCGTGGCGGCGCGTCGTCAATGCATCGGGCAGACGACGATCAGGCGTCCGCGTCGGCCACCGCCAGCACCCGGCTGAAATGCGCTTCCAGCAGCTTCATCACGGCTTGCGTTTTCGCCGGAACCGGCCGCACGGGCGGACACAGCGCATGCAACTCGAAGCCTGGAACGGTATGCGCCGGCAACAGCCGGACGAGTTGCCCGGCCGCGAGCGCGTCGCGGCAGACGGGTTCCTGAAGCACGCCGATGCCCGCACCGCCGACCAGCATCTCGTAGGCCGGCCGCCAGTGACTCGTGCCGACGACGATGTGGATCGGCGCGGAGCGCACCGGTTTCGATCCGCGCGCGAGGCGTAGCTGGCCGTCGGCGAAAAGCCCCGCGACGCGAATGAACGGATGCGCGGCGAGATCGGCGGGCTTGCCGGGCAGGCCGTGCGCATCGACGTATGCAGGGGCCGCGACCAGCACGCGGCGCACATGGCCGAGCCGGCGCGCGACGAAGTTGCCGTCGCCGAGCGAGCCGAGCCGCAGCGAGATGTCCACGCCTTCGGTCACCGGGTCGATGACCGCGTCGTTCAGTACGAGGTCGACGTGCAGTTGCGGATGCCGTTCGCGAACGGCCGCCAGCACCCCCGGCAGCACGATCTCGCCGATCCCGTGCGGCGCGGCGATCCGGATGCGGCCGCGCACGACCTCGGCGCCGAGCGTCACCGCGGCCTGCGCCTCGTCGGCCGCGTCGAGCACGGTCTTGCTCTTCTGATAGAACAGCGCGCCCTCGTCCGTGCACGACACCGCGCGCGTGCTGCGCAACAGCAGCTTGACGCCGAGATGGCGCTCGAGCCGCTCGATGCGATCGCTGACGGCCGGCTGGCCGATGCCGAGATCCTTCGCCGCGCGCGACAGGTTTCCGCGTTCGACAACCCGCACGAAGATACGCATCGCGGCAAGCAGATCCATGGGTTCTCCGGTAGTGAGGTGACGTGAAGCGCCGGTCGGCAAAGCCGATGCTGCCCGGGCACGCACGCATGGCGCGGGCAAGTCGGCGGGCGCGCGCTGCACAAGACCGGAGAAGTCTGCCACGCGGCCGCGATCGGCGATACAACGCGCAAGCGCCCGTTCCCGCCGGCCACAGTCGCAAGCGGGTCGCAACAAGAGGCGAACCGCGTAACGGAAGCGCGCGCTAATCGTAGGCGCGCGCTCCGATACGCGCCGCCGGCGCCGCCCACATGCGGCCGTACGCCGACATCACCCCGAAGCTCAGCATGAAGCTCAGGCCGCCCGTCATCAGCAGGCCGAGCTCACCCAGCACCGGCAGCAGATTGGTGAAGAACCCCGTCACCACCCACGCGATCGCCATCACCGAGCCTGCGACGCCGAGCGCCCATCCCTGCCGGTCCTCGGCAACCGCGTCCGAATACGCGGTGTACATCGTCGTATAGGCGACCATGTCGAAGCAGCCGACCACCACCGCGAGCGCCCACAGCGCGGCTTCATGCGGGAACAGCGCGGACACGACCTGCCCGATGCCGGCGACGACGAGCCCGGTCTTCGCGATGTCGACGACACCCCACACCTTCAGCATCAGCCGGACGACGACCACCAGCCCGAACACGAAGCTGACGCCGATCAGCCCGCTGAACAGGCCGAGCTGCCCGCTCGTGTACTGGAAGCGCGTCTGCAGCACCAGCATGATCGTCTGCAGGTACAGGCCATAGCCGACCTGCATCAGGAAGAAGACGACCGACAGGCACGCGATCCGCGCATGGGTGCCGGCCTCGCAGATGATCCGCACGGGCAGCAGCAGGTCGATCCGCGCGCCGCCGGCGGGCGGCACGGCATCGCGATAGACACGACAGGTCCAGAGCCCGCAGGCAAGCGACAGCGCGGCGACCAGCAGGAACGGCGTGCCGTAGTTGAAGAACGGCGCAATCGTGCGATCCGACGTCACGCCGCCGAGCACGGGGCCGACGATCACGCCTGCGCTGAACGCGACGGACATGATGCTCATGTTCCAGGCCTTGTTCTCCGGCGTGCTCAGGTCAGCGATCGCGGCCTGGGCGATCCCCTGGCAGCCGGCCATCAGGCCGCTCAGCCCGCGCCCGACGAGCAGCAGCACGATGCTCGGCAAGAGCGCGCCGAGCGCCATCAGCAGGTAGCCGAGCGCGAGGCCGGACACGCACAGCAGCAGGATCCTGCGGCGGCCGTAGCCGTCGGACAGCTCGCCCATCAGCGACGAGCCGAAGAACATGAAGAACGGATAGATGCCGTACCCGAGACCGAGATAGAAGTTGCGCAGGTGCGCGGGCACATCGGCGCCGATGACGCCCGAATGCGGATCGGAAAAGATCGCCGCCATGATCGGATAGACGAGCCCGAATCCCATCGCATCGATCGCGATCGCAAGCAGGCAGGGGCCCAGCAATTTCAGGTTCAGCTTGGACATGTGTGGCCTCGGCTTTGAGTTGGACGTAACGGTAGCCGGAGGCCGCTTCCGCGAGTAGGGACGCGGCAGCGATCTGAGTCATCTGAAAAACTGATGACTGACGAACGGGTTTAGAGCGGACTTCGAGCGGGCTACGTGCGTGGCGGCTTCGGCGCGCGGGTCGCGCCGCAAACGTCACGCAACGCGCGGCGCAGTCGTATCACTTGCGCCGCCGCTCATGCGCCGCGGATGTCGCGCCGTCGATCACGGGCGCGCCCTGCTTGATCAGGAAATCACGGAACAGCGCGGTCACCTGCGAGATCCGCCGGTCGGCGAGCGTCACCACGTACCACTCCCGCTCGATCGGGTTGCCGGGGAACGGCAGCTGCTCCAGCAGCCCGGTCCGCAGTTCGAGCGCGCACGCGTGCAGCGACAGGAACGCGACGCCGAGGCCGGCCTCGGCCATCTGCTTGATCGCCTCGTTGCTCGACAGTTCGGAGCCCACATGAAAACGATATCCCGACGCCTTGAACAGGCTCTCGACGGTCGAGCGCGTGCCCGCGCCGCGCTCGCGGACCAGCAGGTGCGCGGATTCGAGATCCTTCAGCGCGACACGCTTGCGCTGCGTCAGCGGGTGGCCTGGCGCCGCGACGAACACCATCGGATGCTTCGCGAACTCGACCGCATGCGTGCGCAACTCCTTCGGCGCGCTGCCCATCACCGCGAGATCGATTTCATGCGTCGCGAGCATCCGGATGATGTCGTCGCGGTTGCCGACCTTGAAGTACGTCTTCACGTGCGGGCGCGTCGCCGTGAATTTGACGAGCAGCGGCGGAATCAGGTACTCGGCCGTCGTGATCGCGCCGATCCGCAGCGTGCCGCCGAGATCGCCGGTCAGCGCCGCCACTTCGTCGCCCGCCTCGCTCCACAAATGCAGGATCTCGCGCGCATAGCGGGCGACGATCTCGCCGCCTGCCGTGAGCTGCACGCCGCGCCCCACCCGCTGCAGCAACGCGGCGCCGACGGCCTCCTCGAGCAGGCGGATCTGCAGCGAGACGGCCGGCTGCGTCAGGTTCAGCTCCTCCGCCGCCCGCGACACGCTGCCGAGCCGCGCGATCATGTCCAGCGCCTTCAGCTGCCGGAACGTCGCCGTCTTACCTATTAGTGAATACATATGAGTCGCCTATAAACATTAAATTGTTTTAGCGGAACCCAGACTATATCGTCGTATCTCGAAATCTGTCATCTGCAGCAAACAGCCTGGAGAACAAGCATGGTCAATAACCAGTTCACCCCTGCCACGGACAGCGCGACGCGCGTGCCGTGCATCGTGATCGTCGGCGGCGGCGCCGGCGGCCTGCAACTGGCGACGCGCCTCGGCGACACCGTCGGACGACGCGGCCTGGCGGAGATCGTGCTGGTCGATCGTTCTCCGACGCACTTCTGGAAGCCGCTCCTGCACGAGGCCGCGTCCGGCCATCGCGACCCGGCATCGCACACGATCGAATACGCGGCGCAGGCGAAGCGCCACGGCTTCCGGTTCGTGCAGGGCGAGCTGCAACGCGTCGACCGCACACGGCGCACCGCGACGATTGCCGCCGTCGTCGACGCGGACGGCGCGCAGATCCTGCCGCCGCGCGACGTGCACTACGACGACCTCGTGCTGGCGGTCGGCAGCGTGACGAACTTCTTCAACGTGCCGGGCGCGGCGCGCCACGCGCTGCCGCTCGAAAACGTCGAGCAGGCCGAAGATTTCCGCCGCAAGTTTCTCGCCGCGTGCACGAAGGCCAACCACGTCGCGGAGCAGCAGCCTGCGCAGCGTCCGCAGCCGGTCTGCATCAACGTGATCGGCGCCGGCGCGACCGGCGTGGAGCTCGCGGCCGCGCTCCGGCATGCGATCAACCAGCTGACCACGTACCGGTTCAAGGCGCTGGAGCCGGACCGCGACGTGCGCATCCGGCTGATCGAGGGCGGCCCGCGCGTGCTGCCGGTGCTCGACGAGCGTCTGTCCGCGCGCATGCAGGACCAGCTTCGGCAACTGCACGTCGACGTGCTGACCGGCACGCGCGTCGCCGAGGTCACGCATGACGCGGTCGTGACCGCGACCGGCGAGCGTCTCGCGAGTGACATCACGATCTGGGCCGCGGGCGTCGCGGGGCCCGCGTTCCTGCGGCAGATCGGCGACATCGCGCTGACTGCGTCGAACCAGGTGATCGTCACCGGCACGCTGCAGACGCCGGACGATCCGCACGTGTTCGCATTCGGCGATTGCGCGGCGTGCCCGTCGGCCGGCACGCGCGGTGTGCTGCCGCCGCGGGCGCAGGTCGCGTACCAGCAGGCCGTGTATCTCGGCCACGCGTTCGCGCGGCGCCTCGCCGGCAAGCCGGTCGACGGCTTCACGTTCCGCGATGCCGGCACCGTCGTGTCGCTCGGCCAGGCGGGCGCGGTGTTCCAGGCGGAACTCGGCGTGCGCTCGCGCTCGCTGATCGTCGACGGGCTGGCCGCGATCGGGCTGTACAAGTTCCTGTACCGCAAGCACCTGTTCAGCGTGTACGGCGCGAAGCGCACGCTGCTGCAATCGCTGAGCCACTGGCTGCAAAGCCGCAACCAGCCTTCGATCAAGCTGCATTGACGATCGGGAAACGGCGGAACGCGTATCGGGCGCAGGTTGCCCGATACGCGTTTCGTGCGTTTCGTGCGTTTCGTGCGTTTCGTGCACATCGGGAACACGGTCGGCGCGATCGTTGCAATCGGCGAAACACCAATTTGGTGCGTATCGTTGCTCCGTGGTTTGCAAGCGCACGGCGATCGGACGCTCGCGCGGCCACACGAACGGGTGCGCGCGGATATATTAGCCAGAACCTATGAATCGGTTAAAAAGATTAATTGGTTCTGTAATCCATTTAAAAGATAAGGTGTGGCATTCCCGTCAGCGAACGGATCGTCACGTTACTGGAGAGGAGCATCATCGTGGTCATCGAAGCCATCGTTACACGACTCGACGCAGCGTTTGAACAGATCGAAGCGACACCGGACTCGCGGGAATCGCAGCATCAGCGCGACGCGATCATCGAGTGGCTCGACAGCGCGTCGGCCGAAGGCTATCGCCTCGGCCTCGTGACGACCTTGCCGGCGTCGCGCCTCAGCGCGATGTTCGAAGGTCAGTTCGGGCTCGCGAACCTCGACCGCTTCTCGGTTGTCGTCACCGACGCGCATCAGCCGTCCGTGGCCGCGAGCCAGCATCCGTTCGACGTCGCGCTGCACGCGCTCGGCGTGCCGCGCGAATGCGCGGCGGCCGTCGCGAGCAGCGAGCCCGAGCGCCGCGAGGCCGAAGACTACGGCATGTCGCGCTGCGTGCGGATCGCCGACGTCGCGCGTTCGGCTGCACCGCTGGGCCATTGCTGACGCAGCGCGCATCACATCACGCGGCGCGCGCCGCGTCCGTCGTCAGCACGATCTTGCCGATGTGCGCGCCTGAATCCATCAGTGCGTGCGCATCGCGCGCGTCGTCGAGCGCAAAGGTCCGGTAGATCAGCGGTTTCACCGCGCCGCTGCGGATGTGCGGCCACACCGACCGTTCGAGATCCTCGATCAGCTGCGCCTTCTCCGCGGGCGTGCGCGAGCGCAGCGTCGAGCCGATGTGCGTCAGGCGCTTCGCCAGCATCGGGAACAGGTCGAGTTCCTTCGCCGGCCCCTTGATCACGCCGATCTGCACGATGCGGCCGTTCATCGCGGCAGCCGCGTAATTGCGCGCGACGTAATCGCCGGCGACGATATCGACCACCACGTCGACACCGCGCCCGTCCGTCGCGCGCATCACCGCGTCGACGAAATCCTCGTTCAGGTAATTCACCGCCACGTCGGCGCCGAGCGCGATGCTCGCGTCGCGCTGTGCGTCGGAGCTGATCGTCGTGATGATCTTCGACGCGCCGAACGCCTTCGCGAGCATCGTCGCCGTGGTGCCGATCCCGGACGCGCCGCCGTGGATCAGCACGCTGTCGCCCGCTGCAAATCTGCCGCGCTGGAACAGGTTCAGCCACACCGTCATGAACGTCTCGGGCATCGCGGCCGCTTCGATCGTCGACAACCCTTCAGGAATCGCAAACGTATTGCCCTCGTGCGCGACCGCATATTCCGCGTAGCCGCCGCCCGGGACCAGGGCGCAAACGCGATCGCCGATCGCAAACCGCGTGACGTCGCGCCCGAATGCGACAACTTCGCCTGCGATCTCGAGACCCGGAATGTCCGACGCGCCGGGCGGCGGATCGTAGAGACCCTTGCGTTGCAGCACATCGGGGCCGTTCACGCCGGCCGCGTGGACGCGGATCAGCACTTCGCCGGCGGCCGGCACGGGAACCGGCCGCGTCGCCGGCACGAGCACGTCGGGGCCACCCGGCCGTGCGATCTCGATCGCGGTCATCGCCGCGGGAAGGGTTTGCGTGAGTTGTGACACGGCTTGATCCTCTTCAACAGGCCGGATGCGCTGCGACTCCAGGCCACTCGCCGGAGCGCCGCATCCGTCAGGGAAAAGTGTAGGGATGCCGCCCGCGCTTGACACGCAGCGAATTGCCGAACGTATGATGCAAATTTGCATCACGCTGGAGGCCGCATGAACTGGGACGACGCGCGCATTTTCGTCGCGCTCCATCGGGAAAAGACGCTGCGCGCCGCCGCGCGCGCGCTCGACATCGACCAGGCGACGGTCGGCCGCCGGCTCGCCGCGCTCGAGCATGCGCTCGGCGCGACGCTGTTCCTGCGCACGTCGAAGGGCTACGAGCTGACGCCCGTCGGCCGGATCGCGATCCGCGCGGCCGAGGCGATGGAGCTGTCCGCGCACGATCTCGTGCGCCATACGCAGGGCGTCGACAAGCGGCTCGCCGGCGAGGTGAAGGTCACGACGACGGACGCACTCGCGCTCGAATACGTGATGCCTGCGATCGAGCGCCTGCACGCGAAGCATCCGGACGTGTCGGTGATGCTCGACACGTCGACGGAGATCCTCAATCTCGCGAAGCGCGACGCCGACATCGCGATCCGCACCGTGAAGCCCGCGAACCCCGACCTGCTCGCGCGCCGTCTCGTGCAGTGGGAAGTCGGGCTGTTCGCGTCGCCCGACTACCTGCGGCGCCGCGGCGAGCCGGTGCCGGGCGAGCATTTCGCGGGCCACGATCTCGCCGTCTACCAGCCGCACATCGCGGCGGCCCGCGCGCCCGCATTCATCGGCGAACCGCTGACGCACGGCCGCATCGTCGCGCGGCTGAACGCGAACCTGACGCTGCGCGCGGCGCTCAAGGCGGGGCTCGGCATCGGCCAGCTGCCGGTGCCGATGGCCGAGCGCGACGGGCTCGTGCGGATCTGGCCCGACCGCTCGGGCGACGTTTCGTACGACATATGGCTCGTCACGCACCAGGACCTGCGCCACACCGCCCGCATCCGCGTGGCGATCGACGCGATCGTGTCCGCGTTCGGCGGCTGAGCGCCGTGCGGCGCCGCGGCCGGAACCCGGGCCGGAAAGCGTCGAAAGGTAGATTGACTATGATTGTCTATACATCTATCGCCCTTTCTCCAAGGGGATCCAAATGGCTGCCATGGAACCCGGGGCAACGCCCCTCTCCGACGAGGAGGCGCGGCGCCAGTTGCGGCGCGCCGTCATTGCCAGCACGATCGGCACGACGATCGAATGGTACGACTTCTTCCTCTACAGCATCGTCACCGGGCTGGTCTTCGCGAAGCTGTACTTCCCCCAATCCCACCCGCTGGTCGGCACGCTGCAGGCGTTCCTGATCTATGCGGTCGGCTTCGTCGCGCGGCCGGTCGGCGCGGCGATCTTCGGCCACTACGGCGATCGCATCGGACGCAAGGCCACGCTGATCGTCACGCTGCTGCTGATGGGGCTCGCCACGTTCGCCGTCGCGTTCGTGCCGACGTATGCCACGATCGGCATCTGGGGCGCGGTCGCGCTCACGGTGCTGCGCTTCATCCAGGGCGTCGGCGTCGGCGGCGAATGGGGCGGCTCGGTGCTGATGTCGATGGAATGGGCACGCACCAACGCGCATCGCGGCTTCGTCGCGTCATGGCCGCAGTTCGGCGTGCCGGCCGGGCTGTTCCTCGCTAACCTCGTCGTGCTGGCCGTCAGCTGGGCGGCAGGCAGCAGCTTCCTGACGTGGGGCTGGCGCGTGCCGTTCGTCCTCAGCATCGTGCTGGTCGCGATCGGCCTCTACATCCGGCTGAACATCCTCGAGACGCCGATCTTCGCGAAGCTCCTCGCCGAGAACCGGATCGAGCGGACACCGATGCTCGAGGTGCTGCGCCGCCAGCCGAAGGACATCCTGCTGTCGGCGTTCGCGCGCATGGCCGAACAGGCGCCGTTCTATATCTACACCGCATTCGTGTTCACCTACGGCATCACGGCGCTCGGCGCGTCGCGCGACCTGCTGCTCGCCGCGGTGCTCGCCGCGTCGGTCGTCGAATTCTTCACGATCCCGCTGTTCGGCCACGTGTCCGACCTGATCGGGCGGCGGCGGATGTATATCACCGGCGCCATTGCCGTCGGCCTGTTCGGCTTCGTCTACTTCGCGATGGTCGATACGAAGATCCCGGCGTGGATCTTCGTGGCGATCGTGCTGTCGCTGGTGCCGCATTCGATGATGTACGGCCCGCAGGCCGCGCTGATCGCGGAGTCCTTCACAGGGCGGCTGCGCTATAGCGGCGCGTCGCTCGGCTACCAGCTCGCGTCGGTGATCGCCGGCGGCCCTGCGCCGCTGATCGCGACCGCACTGTTCGCGTACTACCGCACGGGCTACGCGATCGCGATCTACGTGGCGGTGTGCGCGGTGTTCAGCGTGGTCGCGGCGGCGATGCTCGGTGATTACACGAACAAGGACATCTCGCGGGAATACGACGACATGCGGGGGATCGGCGACCACGGGCATGCGCCGCCGGTCACGTGACCGGGCGGCTTGCGGCCGGGCGCGTCGAAACGGCGCGATACGCCGATGCCGCTCACACATCGCGGCGGCCGGGCGGCTCGCCGCGTGCATGGCGCCCGACTCGGGAGGCAACGCGGACGGACACGCACGTCCACGTGACTACGTACATCACTCGCTCGCCGGCACGCGCGACACGACGCGCTTGAGCACCCAGTGGATCGACGAACCGTCGGCGGGCGGCTGCGCGACCTTGTATTCGGCGATCTCGAGCACGTAGCGGAAGCCCGGCTGGAAATCGAATCCTTCGATGCCTGCGTACCAGAGGCTCCAGTCCGCGTCCGGCCGATCCTTCACCCGCAGGCATTCCATCGGCGCGACGCCGACGCAGCGCGCCTTCGCGGGCGCGACATGGATCGTTTTCGCGACCGGCTGGCCGCCGGCCTGCTGCGCGCTCGACGCCGGCACGTTGCCCCCGTTCGTTTCGCACGCGGCGAGCACGGCCGCGCTCGCGAGGCCTGCCGTCAGCATCCATGCCCGGACCGTTCGATTCATTCCGAGGCTCCCTTACATTTTTGAAAGAGACGTCTGACCGCCTGCGTGCATGCAGGTTCCGGGCACCGGAGGCGGCACGCTCGAAAGCGTCCCATGCTACGGCACGCCGGCACTTGCGTGTCGCGTGAATCGGCAGTCCGGCCTCATTTCTTCGGAACGGAATGGAACGTAACTGGCCGATCCGATTCGACCCCGTCTCGGCGACGGCCGCCGTAAACAAAAAGAGCCTGGAAACTCGCGCTTCCAGGCTTGGAGACCATCAACGATGATGATGATGGAGGAGACAACATTCTCTCGATGCGCTGCCGCGGCCCTGTCCGCGACAGCGTGCAACGTGTTTCGTCAGATCGCCCAGCCGCCGAGGTAGAACACGACGAGCACGGCCGCGATGGCCACCGTGCCGACGTTGAGCTTGCGGAATTCGCCGCTTGCGATGCGCCCGATCACGAGCGTCGAGAAGCCGAGCATGATGCCCGTCACGATGTTCGCGGTCAGCACGATGAACACCGCGCACACGAGGCCCGACATCGCGTCGACCATGTCGTCCATGTGCAGCTTGCTCACGCTGCTCAGCATCAGCAGGCCGACGTACATCAGCGCGGGCGCGGTCGCATACGACGGCACGAGCGCGGCGAGCGGCGACAGGAACATCACGACGAGGAACAGCAGGCCGACCACCGCGGCCGCGAGGCCCGTCTTCGCGCCTGCGGCCACGCCGACGCTCGACTCGATGTAGGCCGCCGCCGGCGCGCCGCCGAGGAAGCCGGAGAAGATCGAGCTCACCGAATCCGCGGTCAGCGCGCGGCCGCCGTTGATGATGCGGCCGTTCTCGTCGAGCAGGCCCGCCTGCCCCGCGACCGCGCGGATCGTGCCGGTCGCGTCGAACACGGCGGTCATCACGAGCGCGAGCACGCTCGGCAGCACGGCAACCGACAGTGCGCCCTTGATGTCCATCGCGCCGATCAGCGATGCGTGCCCCGGCGCACTCAGCGACGGCAGCGCAAAGATGCCGTGGAACTTCACGTCCGGATCGAACGCGAGGCCGAACGCGGAGATCGCGATCACGACGAGCAGGATCCCGCCCGGCACGCGGCGGCGTTCGAGCCCGAAGATCGCCGCAAGGCCGATCACCGACATGATCACCGGCAGCGCGGTGATGTGGCCGAGCGACACCGGCAGGCCGGCGCCCGGGTTCTTGACGACGAGGCCGACGTCGTTCGACGCGATCAGCAGCAGGAACAGGCCGATGCCGATCCCCGTGCCGTGCGCGACGCCCGTCGGCAGGTTGCGCAGGATCCACGAGCGCACGCCGGTGACGGAGATGCCGGTGAACACGAGGCCCATCAGGAACACCGCGCCGAGCGCGACCGCCGGATGCAGGCCCTTGCCGAGCACGAGGCCGAATGCGGTGAACGCGGTCAGCGAGATCGCGCAGCCGATCGCGATCGGCAGCTTCGCCCACAGGCCCATCAGCAGCGAGCCGAACGCCGTCGTCAGGCAGACGGCGACGAATACCGCGCTCGTGTCGAACCCGGCTTTACCGAACATGCCGGGCACCACGAACACCGAATAGACCATCGCCAGGAACGTGGTGATACCCGCGACGACTTCCCTGCGCTGCGTGCTGCCGCGCAGGGAAATCCCGAAATATCGATCGATGGCGCCCTTGGCGCCGAAGTCTGCCTCCGCGCCGACGCCGGCGACCGGCTGCACCGGGGTATCACTCATGAGCTTGCTCCTTTATCAGCGTGCTGAAACAGCCGCGTCGGGCCGTCGTCAGGTTTGTCTCGTCTCTTCATAGGTTGGTCGGCAACGTCGTGGTGACGGGCGAGCCGCAGTGCGTCTCGTCGGTCCAGAATCGTGGGCTGCCTTGTCTTGCGCGAAGGTCGGGTGTGATTCAACGCACTTTGTATCGGCCGCTTTGTATCGGCCTCGCCATCTGGACTTTGCCGAAGCGAAGGGTAGGCGAACAGAACATCACGTCCTATCGGGCGACGAGCATGCAGCGCATGTCATAGCGCTTATATCGGCTTGAAACGGGGGTTTTCGCGTCGCGAACCGCGTGTATACGCCTAGTTCGGTTTCGTTAAGACGACTATTCGAGTGCCGGATCGGGCAACAAGAATTCAGTCGTGACGACGGTGACGGCCGGCGATTTCCGTGCTATCGCGCGTGGCCCCGCGCAATCGGGCGCACCGGGCCGGACCCGGCCACTTCGGCCAATTTCGTCAAAGGTAGGAGGATAACGCCCGAGGCGGCGAATTCAAAACAGCCGGGCGTCACCGGTGCGGCTGCGGCGACTGTGGTGGCGACTTCAGCGACTTCGGCGACTTCGGTGACTTCGGTGACTCCGGTGACTCCGGTGACTTCGGTGACTCCGGTGACTCCGGTGACTCCGGTGACTCCGGTGACTCCGGTGACTCCGGCGGCTGCGGCTGCGGCCGCTGCCGGGCGGGGCCGGCATGGCGAGGCCCCGTCCGTCGCCGTTTCGCGTCAGTAGACGTCCGGAACGTACATGTCGTCCGGCACCGGATGGCGGATGTAGTCTTCGTGGTGAACGCGATCCGGCAGCACGACGCCCGGATGGTCGACGTCGTGATACGGCACCTGCCCCAGCAGATGCCGGATGCAGTTGAGGCGCGCCGTCTTCTTGTCGTCGGCCCGCACGACCCACCAGCGCGATTCCGGGATGTGCGACCGCTCGAGCATGACTTCCTTCGCCTGCGTGTACGCCTCCCAGCGCCGGCGGCTCTCGAGATCCATCGGGCTCAGCTTCCACTGTTTCAGCGGATCGTCGATGCGGCTCTGGAATCGCAGTTCCTGCTCGTCGTCCGACACCGAGAACCAGTACTTGACGATCTGGATGCCGCTTCTCACGAGCATTTTTTCGAACTCGGGCACCGACCGGAAGAACTCCTCGTATTCGTCGTCGGTGCAGAATCCCATCACGCGCTCGACACCGGCACGGTTATACCAGCTCCGGTCGAACAGCACGATTTCGCCGGCGGCCGGAAGATGGGCCACGTACCGCTGGAAATACCATTGCGTGCGTTCGCGCGTCGTCGGGGCGGGCAGCGCCGCCACCCGGCACACGCGAGGGTTCAGCCGTTGCGTGATGCGCTTGATGACCCCGCCCTTGCCCGCCGCATCCCGGCCCTCGAAAAGCACGATCAGGCGGTGGCCGGAGTTCACGACCCAGTCCTGCAGCTTCACCAGCTCCCCCTGCAAGCGCAGCAGTTCGCGGAAGTAACGCTGGCGCTCGGCGCGCCGTTCACTTTCGTCCGCGGTGCCGGTTTCGAATCGCCGGTCGTCGAGCTCCAGCTCGAATTCCTCGTCCAGACTGTCGATCAGCTCCGCTTGCATGCGCTGGTAGCGATCCAGGTCGGCGTCGGCGTCGGCATCATTGGTCGGAAGAGCTTCTTTCATGGGAGTTCCCGTATTACCTTTGGATAAGCGTGCGCCGGAAACAGGCACACGCGAGGTCGGCGCAACGCCGGTGCGATCCGGCAGTGCGACCTGGTCGATCAGCGCGTCGTTGCGTTCCGCAACGGCGGGCGTCGCGCGTACGAAGGCCCGCATCACCGGTCGAACAGGCCACAGACATGCGGCAATGAAACGACGAAACAGCACATTGCGCAAGCGCGACCGCCGACTGCGGCCGGCCCGTTCGAGCCGGCGCATCCGGGCAATGCGGGCCAAGCGGCTGACCACGTGCGGCGTTCCTGCGCGATTCCCGAGCGAGCGGCGAATGAAACGATCAGGCTTCGACATCGGCAAGACTGAAGATCTCGGTCTTGTCGTTGTACGAGAACACCTCGCCGTAACGGCCCCAGTCGATTACCGCGTCGAGCGTCTCCTCGGCAACGTCGTCGGACAGGAAATCCTCCAGCTCCTGCTCGAAACGCACGCGCGGCGCGCGATGGCCCGGCCGCTCGTCGAGCACCTTCTTGATCCGCGCCGCGAGCGGCACGTGCTTCACCAGGTGGTCCGCGAACATCAGCTTGCGCTCCTGCGTGCCGAACTCGGCGAACACGCGCCCCGGCGGCGTCAGGAACACGTCCCCTTCCCGCACGTCCGCGAAGCCGAGGTACTGCAGCACTTCGGCGATCGGGAACAGGTCGTCGACCTCGAGATGCAGCGTGCGCGCGATTTCCGGCATGTCGGCACGGCCGTGGTACGGCGCCATCGCGAGCGTTTCGATCAGGCCGGCCATCAGGTTGGTCGACACCCGCGGCAGCCAGCTGCCGAGCTCGAGCCCCTTCTTCGTCGCCTCGCCGGTCTGGCGCGCCGTCATCTTCGCGTAAATGTCGTCGACGAGCCGGCGGAACGCCGGGTCGAGACGGTTGCGCGGATGCTTGAACGGCACCTTGATCTCGGCGATCACGCGGC
Organism: Burkholderia sp. MR1-5-21; assembly: GCF_053427715.1. Lineage (NCBI taxonomy): Bacteria > Pseudomonadati > Pseudomonadota > Betaproteobacteria > Burkholderiales > Burkholderiaceae > Burkholderia > Burkholderia sp. MR1-5-21. The sequence continues at coordinate 93,151 of NZ_JBSAXD010000011.1, read as the reverse complement.
CCGGGTTCGACGACAGCACGAGGATCCGGTCGCACATGAACACCGCTTCCTCGATGTTGTGCGTGACGATCAGCACCGACTTGATCGGCATGCGGCCCTGCGTCCACAGGTCGAGCAGGTCGGTACGCAGCGTCTCGGCGGTCAGCACGTCGAGCGCCGAGAACGGCTCGTCCATCAGCAGGATCGTCGGATCGACAACGAGCGCGCGCGCGAAGCCGACGCGCTGGCGCATGCCGCCCGACAGCTCGCGCGGATACGCGTTCTCGAAACCGTCGAGACCGATCAGGTCGATCGCCGCGAGCGCGCGTTCGCGCCGCCGGTTCGCGTCGACGCCGAGCGCCTCGAGGCCCGCTTCCACGTTCTGCAGCACGGTGAGCCACGGGAACAGCGCGAAGGTCTGGAACACCATCGCGACGCCTTCGGCCGGGCCGCGCAGCGGCTTGCCGAGATAGGTGACTTCGCCGCCCGTCGGTTCGATCAGGCCGGCGATGATCCGCAGCAACGTCGACTTGCCGGAGCCGGAACGGCCGAGCAACCCGACGATCTCGCCTTCGCGCAGCGACAGGTTCGCGCCGTCGAGCACGAGCAGCTCGCTCTGGTTCTTGTCGAACCCGCGGCTGACGTCGTCGACGCGCAGGATCTCGTCGCCGAGCTTCGGGGGAACAGGCTGCGTCTGGGCGGGGGCGCTCACAGTATTCGGGTTTTGCATCGCGTTTTGCTCTCAATAAGGCTCTGAATCAGGCACTCAATCAACTCCGGATCGGGCTCTCGATCAGGATCAGTCGACTCGCAGCTTCGACTCCGCATACGCGTACATCGGGCGCCACAGCAGGCGGTTGAACAAGGTCACGAACAGTGACATCACGGCGATGCCGAGGATGATCTTCGGGAAGTCGCCGGCGGCCGTCGTCTGCGCGATATACGCGCCGAGGCCGTGCGCGGTGACCTTGGTGTCGCCCCACTGCACGGCTTCGGACACGATGCTCGCGTTCCACGCGCCGCCCGACGCGGTGATCGCGCCCGTCACGTAATACGGGAAGATGCCGGGCAGCATCGCCTGGCGCCACCATTGCCGGCCGCGGATGCGGAAGTTGGCGGTCACTTCCTTGTAGTCGTTCGGATACGCGGTCGCGCCGGCGATCACGTTGAACAGGATGTACCACTGCGTGCCGAGCACGATCAGCGGCGACAGCCAGAGGTCGGCGTTCAGGTGGAACTTGACGATCACGATCACGAACACCGGGAACAGCAGGTTCGCCGGGAACGCCGCCAGGAACTGCGCGAGCGGCTGCACCTTCTCCGCCAGCGCGGGACGCAACCCGATCAGCACGCCGATCGGCACCCAGATCACCGACGCGACCGCAATCAGCACCGTGACGCGGACCAGCGTGATGAGCCCGAGCACGAACACGTGCCCGACCTCGTCGAGCGTGACGCCGGTGCGCACGTACGCGACCACGCTCCAGACGACGTACGCGGTCAGCAGGATCACCGCAATGCCCCAGACGATGTCGCCGATGCGCGACGCCTTCCCGGGCTGCGCGTCCGGAAATCGGCTGCGCCCGAACGCCGGCATGCGCATCGGCGTGCGCGCGGCCCGCGACAGCATCCATCCCATCGGCACGAGCGCGCGGTGGATCAGTTGCGTGCGACGCAACACGTCGAGCAGCCAAGACTCGGGCGCGTCGCCGGAGCTCGTGGTTTCCATCCGGAACTTGTCGGCCCACGCGACGAGCGGGCGGAACAGGAACTGGTCGTAAGCCAGGATCACGACCGTCATCGCGAGGATCACCCAGCCGACCGCGCCGAGGTTCTTGTCCGAGATCGCCTGCGCGAGATACGCGCCGATCCCCGGCAGCGTGATCGTATTGTTGCCGACCGTGATCGCCTCGGACGCGACGACGAAGAACCAGCCGCCCGACATCGACATCATCATGTTCCAGATCAGGCCCGGCATCGAGAACGGCACTTCGAGCTTCCAGAAACGCTGCCACCCGGTCAGGTGGAAGCCGCGCGACACCTCGACCAGGTCGCGCGGCACGGTGCGCAGCGACTGGTAGAAGCTGAACGTCATGTTCCACGCCTGGCTGGTCCAGATCGCGAAGATCGCGGCCAGCTCGGCGCCGAGCACGCGGCCCGGGAACAGCGCGAGGAAGAACGTGACGGTAAACGAGATGTAGCCGAGCACCGGCACCGACTGCAGGATGTCGAGGATCGGAATCAGCACCTTCTCGGCGCGGCGGCTCTTCGCGGCGAGCGTGCCGTACACGAGCGTGAAGACGAGCGACGCGACCATCGCGGCCAGCATCCGCAGCGTCGTGCGCAGCGCGTATTCGGGCAGATTCGACGGATCGAGCGAGAGCGCCTGGGTCTTCAGCGTCGAAATCGGGGCGAGCGTCTGATGAAAACCGATCGCCGCCATCGCGATCAGGCAGACGATCAGCGGAAAGGCGATGAAGTCCCAGCGGTTGGGCAGGACGCGCCACGCCGACGCATTGGCGGTGCGGCTCGGGTCAAAGCTGAAATCCATCAGGGACGTTCTCCGTCGAGAGAGTTTGAGCTGGCCGGCGAACGGTACGCGACCGTGGGTCGCAACCGTTCACCGGCGGCCGGAGCGGCCGAGCGCGCACGCCCGGCCTGGCCCGGTATTCATGCACCGCTTCATTGTCGGTGTCGGGGACGCGGAACCCGCGCGGCGCAGTGCTGGCGGCGACGTTCCGGCCGGCGCGGCCCGTCACGGCATGCAGTGCGGCGACCGGCGGACGGCAGCCCGGGGGCGCGTCGTCAGAAAGCCCGGTGCAGCAGCCAGTACAGGCATGCCGACAACGCGATCGATGCCGGCAGGGTCAGCACCCACGCGAGCACCAGATTGCGCACCGTGCTCCACCGCAGGCCCGAGCCGTTGGCCGTCATCGTGCCGGCCACGCCGGACGTCAGCACGTGAGTCGTCGATACCGGCAGCCCGTACGCGTCCGCCATGCCGATCGTCAGCATCGCGACCGCCTCGGCCGACGCGCCCTGGCCGTAGGTCAGATGCGACTTGCCGATCTTCTCGCCGACGGTCACGACGATGCGCTTCCAGCCGACCATCGTGCCGAGACCGAGTGCGATGGCCACCGCAACCTTCACCCAGGTCGGGATGAACTTGGTCGCATGGTCGAGCTGCTTCCTGAATGCGTCGATGACGCCCGCGTCCTCGGCGGAGAACGCCGGCGCCTTCGCCTTCTCCATCAGCCGGATCGCCTCGGACGCCACGTACATGTCGTTGCGCACGTTGCCGGCCTGGTTTTGCGGCACCGCGGAAATCGAGCCCGATGCGCCCACCTGGCCGGCGATCCGGTCGACCAGCTCGCGCAGCGCGGGCAGCGTGGCGGGCGTCATCTGGCGGGTACGCACATACGCCTCGACTTCACCGCGCGCGTCGGCGGGGCGGGCCTGCGAGTCGTCGTATTTCGCGAGCGTCACCGACGCGTGGCGCGCCACGGCGACGAACGTGCCGGTCTGCTCGGACGTCACGGCCTTGTTGAGCGCGTACGCGGTCGGCATCACGCCGATCAGGATCAGCATGATGAGGCCCATGCCTTTCTGCCCGTCGTTCGAGCCGTGGGCAAACGATACGCCGGTGCAGGTCAGGATCAGCAGCGCGCGGATCCAGAACGGCGGCGGCGTGTTGCGCTTCGGTTCCTCGTAGAGCGCCGGCACGCGCACGACCGCCTTCAGGATCAGCAGCAGCAACGCGGACAGCAGGAAGCCGGCAATCGGCGAGAACAGCAGCGCCTTGCCGACGCCCAGCGCCTGGTTCCAGTCGACGCCGCTCGTGCCGGACGGACCGCTGAGGAACTGGTTCATCAGGCCGACCCCGATGATCGAGCCGACGAGCGTGTGCGAGCTCGACGACGGCAGGCCGAAATACCAGGTCGCGAGGTTCCATACGACCGCCGCGATCAGCAGCGCGAACACCATCGCGAAGCCGGCGCCGCTGCCGACCTGCAGGATCAGCTCGACGGGCAGCAGCTGCAGGATGCCGAACGCCACGGCGCCGCTCGACGTCAGCACGCCGAGGAAATTCCATGCGCCGGACCAGATGACCGCCAGGTGCGGCGCGAGCGAGCGCGTATAGATCACGGTCGCGACCGCGTTGGCCGTGTCGTGGAACCCGTTCACGAACTCGAAGCCGAGCGCGATCATCAGCGCGATGCCGAGCAGGAAGTAAGGAAACGCTGAACGCTCGACAACCGTGTCGAGATCCGTGGCGAGCTGGGTGATGACGAAGGTCGCGCCTGCGACGAGGAGGATCAGGAAGACGGCAAAGCCAAGGTTGCGAGTACGGCTGCCGGACACGCTGACTTGCGCGGCGAACGGATCGGACATGGTCGAATGAACAAAGTAGCTGGCACGGAACGAAGACTATACGACTCGCATGTGACCAGCGCGTTAATTCGCATCAAAAAATAATGGAGCATTTCGCCATTTTCAATATCCGACTTTTCATTCCGTAAGGTATGTGAAAAATACTTTCGCAATGCTTTCGGGCGTTGCGTTTCATGCATGAGCCTTGCCATTTTCTGCATACGGTTTGGTGCGGCCACTCTGGCCTGCCGCCCAGAGAATCCGTGCATTTTCAAGCAATTGGCCGATAGCTCGCCGCCGGCGGAAAAAGCCCGGCCCAGTAATATCGAGTAATAAAATATTCGCCGGGCATTTTTATTATTCGATTCATCGAATCATCCGGGTCAGCCGAATATGCCGCGCGCCCGTGATTCGGCATGGATAATCGCCGTCGTCGACCGCGACGAAACACCGTCGATCCGGAAACTCCGGCGCTCAGGCTCATCCAGCCGTGGTGAGCATCCAGCCAGCTCGAGATGATTCTCGAGCGAAATGGCGCGGACATGGGCCGCCGGCAACGGCAGCCGCTCTACCTTGCTGCGAGGCCGGCGGGACGGGTGTTTGTGCGGCACGCCGATGACCTCGGTTACGGCTGAATCGTCGCACTCTTCAGCAGGCCGCCCACGAACTGCGCGCTCGCCCTCTCGAGCGCAAGCGCCTCCAGCTGCTGGCGGATCGTGGCCTGCGCCTGATTGTAAGCCGGCACCTGCGTCGGCCGTTTCGCGTCGAGCTTCGCGATCGCCCGTGCGCCGGCGACCGGGATCGAATCAGGCGTGATCGCGCCCACCGGCAGTCTTTCCAGCGCCTGAGCAAGCGTGACCGGCAGCCCGGACGTCTTGCCCTCCGTGGCCGGCGTCTTGAAGCTCACCCACGGCAGTTCCCCGCCGGCGTCGCGGCTCGGCGCGATGCTGTACTGACGCGCGAGTCCGTCGAATGACTTGCCCGCCTTCAATTCGGCAAGCACGGTGGCCGCCGTCGCCGCATCCGTCACGACGATCAGGCGCGGCTTGTACTCGTCCTTGCCCAGTGACTCGACGATTTCGTCGTAGCGCGACTTCACCTGCGCGTCCGTCACCGGCTCCGGCTTCACGTTGTCCTTCAGGTACAGCTGCGTCTCCGCCTTGGCCTTCGCGACCTGCATCGCCGCCTGTACCTCCGGCTTTCCGCCATAGTTCGCTTTCTCGGCTGCCTGCTGGATCAGCACGTGCGCGATCAACTGGTTCTTGATCGCCTGGCGGATCTGGGGGGTGTCCGGTTGCCTGGAAGCGCGCAGCACCGCGTCGACTTCCGTCTGTGTAATCGCAGTGCCATTTACCGTCGCGACTGTACCCGTCGGCTGCGGCGCGGCCGCGGTCTGGGCGTAAGCTGAGCAGCTCAGTACGCCGACAAGCGCCATGGCCGTCAGGATGCGATTTAGTGTCGTGTTCATCGTCGTCTCACCACTTCGAATAAAAAGGCGCGGAGACAGGTCGCCGCGCTAAAGCACCCGACCCAGAGCGGTCAGGTGCGACCATTCAGTAATTCCAGTTCATCGTGGCCAACACGAGCGTCGCTTTCGGACCGAGCGCAGCCGGTTGCGTCAACGCACGGCCGACCAGCACCTCACCGGACAGCATCTGCTTGTGCCACTGCCATTGCGCACGCAGCCCTGCGCCCGCGCCTGCCAGGGTCGGAAAACCCGATGCCCCGACGAGGCTCGCCTTGCCCGCATCGACGAATACATACGGCTCGATTCGGCCATCCGTCCAGGCCGGCGCGTTCACCCACGCGAGCTCGTTGCGCGAGTACAAACCCCGATCACCCGCGATCTCGCCCGAGCGGAAACCACGAATCGTGTCCATCCCACCCAGATACAGCTGCTCCGAACCGAACAGTGCGACGTTCGTGTACTGGCCACCGAGCACACCCCGATACGCGAGCAAGGCACCCGCTACCTTCGGCAGCGGGAGCGTGAACGCAGCGGTCGCGTCGACCTTGGTGAACTGGCTGTGCGCGTCCTCGCGTGCGATGCCGTGCGGATCGTGATTGGCGCCGAGCCACGGCAAGCCCTGCGACAACCCGGCGTTGACCGTGAAGTTGCCCTGCGCGTCGTTCATCACGAACTTGTGCAACCAGTTGCCGCCAAGGCGAAACACGGCAACGCGCTGCGGATCGAGATCGATCCCGTTGACCTCACGGTCGGTGCGTCGCCACGACAGCGTCGCGTCGACACTGGTGATGTCGCTCACGCTTCGGCTCACCAGGTAGTTCCAGCCGAAGATGTGCGAAAGCGTGCGTCCGTACTCGAGCGCGGTGGTACCGATCAGCTGTTGGTACTCCGAATCGGATATCGTGTAGCTGAACGTGTGGCGGCCGAACGGCACCGCGAACGAGCCGACGAGCGCATTGCTGTCGAGGCTATCGAGGAAATTCACGCTCAGCGATTCCTGCAGGCCGAGCAGGTTGTCGGCCTCGACGCCGGCGCGGTAACGCGTCACGCCAGTGGCGGAGCTTCCGTAATTGTCGACGCCGAGCGTGTAGTAGAGCCGGTCACCCGGCTTGTTGCCGATGTCGACTACCGATTCGCCCGGGTTCTGGCCCGGCAGGATCTGGATCGTCGCCTGATTGCGACGCAGGCGGTTGATCTGCGCGGCGCCCTGATCGATGTCGGACAGGCGCAGCGAATCGCCCGGCGAAGCCGGGAACGCGTTCTCGTAGCCCGCATCCGTGAACCAGCCGCCGCCGGATGACCGCTCGCCCGGCTTCAGCCGGTGGATCGGCTTGCCGTTGATTGCGAAGTTCTCGATCAGGCCGACCTGAATCGTGACCTTCAGCGTCCCGGTCGCCAGATTCTGTGGGCCGAGCAACGCGCGCGTCGTCACGAAGCCGCGTTCGACGAATACGTCGGTAAGCCGTTTCAACAGCACGTTGATTCTGTGCGAGCCGAGATCGTGAGCCACGAACGGGGCAACGACCGCGTCGAGCTGCTTGCAGGAGACGCCACCCGGCGGCTCGAACGGCTTGCCGTCGGGTGACAACAGCACGATTCGGCTGACCGGAAAGGTCGGCCCGGACTCTGTGATCGCGTCCACCGGGGTGTCGGGTGGAATGTCGAGCGTCGTCTCGGATGTCGGCGCGATCGTGATGGACGCCGGCGGTTGTTCGAGCTGGCGTTGGCGTTCCTGTTCGCGCTGCTGTTCGATGATCAGTTGCGCGGGATCTTGTACGGGGCGGCTGGCCGGAGGCGCGGACTGCGCATGCACGGGAGCGTGGAGCAAGGCGAGGCTCGCGGCAAGCAGCGGCAGCTTCAATCGGGGGAATGCGGGTGCTTTCATCGTTGTTGTGCATGCGGGTGCCCGTCAACGGGCGCGGCGGTGCCGACAGAGCGGTCCATCAGAGCAGCGAGCATGATCGCGACGGCGAGGAATGCCACCACGGCCAGGCCGAGACGATTTTTCGTTCGGTAGTTCATCCGTTACCGCCACCACCACGTCGTCAGCCCAAGGTGCTGGTCGATCTGCACCGGCGTGCGTGACGGCGCGCGGACGGTCGTGATGCCGCCGGCTGCCGTCACGCCCTTGCCACCGCCGAACGCACCGCCATCGATCACGCCGTCGCCGGTCAGCGTCACGCTTCCGTTTGCGGTGAAGCCGCCGCCGATGTCCATCGCGACGATTTGCGCCCACGTGCTGCCGAAGAACGCCTTGAAGCCGCGATGCTGGTTGATCGCCGAATAGCCGGTGACGCCCTGCGCGTAGGTCACGGGCGCGTCAACCTTGATGTCGCCAGTCGCATAAGCGTTGCCGCCGATGTTGCGGGCGACCGTGCCGGCCTTGATGTCGATGTCGCCGCCTGCCTGAATCGTGCCGCCATACGGCGTGACGTTGCTCGAGGCGTCGGCACGGCAGAAGATCCAGCAACTGCGCGTGTAACTCGCCTGGCCGGAGAACACGGCGGCATTCGTGAAGGCCTGTTGCGCGGCGATTTTCACGTCGGCGTCGTTCGACTGGACGATCCCGCCGGAATTCGTGAAATTGCGCGCTGAGATCGTCACCGGCCCGTTGGTCGCAGCGATATAGGCTAGCTGATCCGGCTGGTTGACCGAGCCGTAATCGACGTTGAAGCCACTCGTCGTGTGCGTGAAGAACAAGAAGCTGCTACCGCGGTCCGTGTAGGCGGTCGGCTGCCCGCCGTTCGTGCCACCGGTATGGTCGATCACGTTCTGCACGTCACCGGTCGCGCTCAGGTCGATGGCCCCGTTCGACAGGATGCGGGCGTTGTCGTTGATGATGTTTCCGCCTGCCGTCAACTTGGTCTTGCCGTTGGCAGCAAAGATAATGCCGAGGTTGCTCGCGGACGACCGGTTCGTAATGTCTCCGCCGGCGTTGAGCATCACGTCCCCGCCGGCCGTGGTGCCGTCGCTTGCCGTCGTGCCAGCTTGAATCATGCTACCGGTGCTGGTGATCGCGCCGCTGCTCGTCAGGGTGATCGTATTGCCTGCGCTCAGCGTCGACGGTCCGGATGCGTCCTCCGACAAGGCAATGTTGCCCGCCTGAACCGTCCCGTTATTGGCGGCGCCCAACTGCGCGCCCTGAATCGATAACGTGCCGGGCGTCGTAATGGTCATGTCGCCGCCGGCTTTGATCGAGCCGTCTGCAATGGTCACACCGCCCGCCGCAGTCAGATCGGCGTTCCCGTTCGACTGGACGCGAGCATTGTCGTTGATGATGCTACCGCCGGCGTTCATCGTCGTATTACCGTTGGCGGCAACGACGATTGCGGGGTTACTCGCAGTCGAACGATTCGTGATATCGCCCCCGGCATTCAGCACCACCTCTCCGCCGCTCGTTGTGCCGTCGCTGGCCGTCGTGCCCGCCTGAATCCGGCTGCCGGTGTTGGAAATTGCACCGCTGCTCGTCAGGCTGACCGTGTTGCCGGCACTCACGAATGAGCGGTCAGATGAATCGTCCGACAGCGCGATGTTTCCGGCCTGTACCGTCGTGTTATTCGCAGCGCTCAGTTGCGCGCCTTGCAGCGATACCGAACCTGACGTCGATACCAAAATGTCGTGCTCGCTTTTGATCGAGCCGTCCGCGACGGTCACGTCTCCGGTCGACGTGACGACCACGTCGCCAGCACTCGCATAGACATTACCCAGGCTATGCACACCTGCGCCCTTATCGGTGACGATCAACTGCACGCGCCCGGCTGTCAGACCACCGGCGGCCGTGATGTCAACCGCGACAGACTTGTTGGTCGTGCCGGACGATGACATGCCGATCAGCCAGTCGTGTGCGTTGTCTTCCGGCGAGAACCCGGTGTCGTAGGTCGTCGTGCTACCGCCAACGATCGCGCGGATGCCGCCGGTTGAGCTGGTATAGGGGTTGGTGACAGGACCGTTGACACTCAATTGTTTGGCAATCAGGTCAAGGTTGACGAGCGTGCCGGACAGGCCGCCCGGCCCGATCGTGATCGCGCCCCGATCGGTCGTCAGCACCACGTTGCGTTGGAGCACGCCCGGAGCGAGCGTCAGGTCATTGAAGCTGACCTGTCCGGTGGACAGCACGACGTGTCCCGTATTCGTGAAGCTGCCACCATCGACCGTGATGCCGTTCGGGTTCGCGAGGATCACATTCGCGCGCGGGCCGAGTACGTTGATGTTGCCCTGGATCAGCGACGGGTTCGTGCTCGTGACCTGATTGACGATCGTGCGCGCGTTGATGCCGACGTTGTTCAGGTCGGCGCCGGCCTTCGAGACGTTGAATGATGAATAGGTGTTGTTTGAGACGCCGCCGATTGCGGGGGCGATATTCACTGTTTGACGCCCGCTCACACCATTCAAGACGGTTGTTGCGGTGCCCCCGTCCGCGACGATGCCTGCAGCCAACGCCACCGACGGTCCATTCAGCATAACGCCCATGGCAATGGAAACTGCCATGGATAGAGACGTGAACCCCGCCCCCCTGATAATTCGATCACTTGCCGTCATGTCCCACCCAACCGATAGAATTAGGATGCCTTAACTAGCATGCCATTCTGTAGCTGCGAATCTCCACCTTCTCCTCAACCATCGACACGCCAGCTGGAGATCCGCTATATCAGCAGCTCAATTTTCTTTTTTGCTCAAACCGGCGTCGGTGACTTGCGAAACGCCTCTACTGACCAGCAGTCCCTGCCTGAACTGCGGGACAACGCTCATTAACGCCTCATCGACCCCCTGAATTGCATGTGGCAAGTCTTTGACGAGATCAGAATAGAACGGGTAGCTATAGGGGTCCTTTGCGATCTTGAAGAAGATGTTCTGCGAGAAGATCGGTTCCAACGTATCGGCCTTGAAAATCCGTATCTGACTATTGACAGTGCGCACGTAGGGCCAGCCAAGACCATTGGCGCCATAGCCAGTGGTGTTTGGTGCAATCATGATCGCGTCCGCACCTGCGTACGCCCCCCCTTTCAACGTAGGATGAAGCCAATCACCGGCAATTTTTGGCATGCCATCCTGATCGAGATCGATTTCCTTCACCTGATAACCTTGTGCACGCAATTCAGCCTCAAGCGCCTCGATGTACTTGCCGTTCAGGCGGGTATCACCAAGTTGGCTTTTGACGAGGCTGTCGAAGTCCTTGTTTGTACGCGTGGACACGGCGGCCGCACCCCCGGCGATCGCTCCGCCAATCGCGGCCGCAATCAGCCCAACGCCGGGAATCGGCACAAAAATCGGTCCGCCGGCACTGACTGCAAAATACTTCGTTGGTTTTGGCACATTTACGGCGATTGTTTTGATTGCAGACATCTTCTGCGCATCGTATTCAATTTGAGGTTTCGATGCGCACGCACCAAGCATTGCCACCGACACAACAGAAACCACCAAATAATTTACTCTTGCCACCTTCAACATATTAGCCCCGCTCCGTCAGAATTGGCATTTATCGTTACCACACACCACTTACTATCGCGACCAACTTAACCCCATTAACTTCAAGGCAGCATATTCCTGCCATCAATCTCGGCGAACCAGCCATTTGCAGCCGTTGCAGGTGCATCTCTGAGGCGAAGCAACTTCGCCGACTGCCACAATCTAAATTCTGCACTACTTCCCAGTTTTTTCAGTCACACTGCTCCAACACACTCGGACTCATCGAAGTGCAATCCACGTAGTTCCCTGCATGCGGATGTGACTACCCTATGCCCAACCAGTATATTTTTCGTCAACAATTGTAAAATATTCGCATTCCTAATTTATAGATAAGATCTTTCAGACTCACTGACCAATCCTAAAACAATCGATACAAGCCCGCCCTGTCGGTATTGATCTACCGAGGCCAGTTTAGGGAAATCCGACTTGCCGGGTGCAGTGTCACCGACAAACCCGGACCAGAGTTATTTGTGGCAACTCCGCTCCTGGGTACTACTGCTCTCCTCAGCGGACGAACGGTCCAGTTATTCCTCTTTCAACTCGCGGATCGCCCCCCATTGATGAGACTCACTCCGAGAAATATGCGCCGCCATCATGGGCTACTGTTACTGTAATCGGCTCACCCTGAAGCACCGAATCCACGTGCCGCTTGCCTTTCGACAAAGAGAAGCCGCAACTGCCCCCCTTTAACAGAAAGAACACCCCCTCCAAATATGAACCAATCAATCAAATATGACACACCAAGTTCCGCAATAACACTAATTGGAACATCAATCCTCATAATTGCGTGTAGTCAGCCGCAAAATTCGTCAAATCGTCAATACAACCAACTCGACCGACAATATAGTCCACTCCTCAATTTCTCACGACGGCATTCCATACGCACCCAGCAACTCATTCCGCGCCATACATGACGACTCTCGCCCCCTTATCGCCCGCGAGCTTCGTTAAATAGCAACTCAACCTTAACTCATTAATTTTTCGACGACCAAATATCCAACAAACACGATAGCCACACCAATCAACAACCAATAGACGATTTTTTGCGCCTTGGTCATGTGTTTCCATTGCTCTGGAGACGGTCCACCTCCTACTGCCGGCATTTTCTCCACCTATTTTCACCAGTACCTACTGGTGTCGAACGAATACTTACAGACAAATCGTCCATTCACACACCCGCTGCATGTCGCCAACAATCTGATTCTTCCAGTTGGTCAGCGTGCCAACCGGATCGCCGTACGTCCTTTTCGCCCAGTCGACGAAAGCATCTTTGATCTCGGAAACCACGCCACCGTTCTTAGCGGCGCCGCCGTACGGCTTGCACTACCTCCGTCGTTGTTCAAGGCCTCGTTCTGCGCCGCAATCGCACCGGCCATCGCGTTCTGGCCAGTTAAACCCGCGACGCCGCAGCCATCAAGCACAGACCCGGTTCATAGCCAGATTCGTTTTACCGACTGCGTCGGCAGAAGCATCGACATGCCAAGCATGAACACGATTCGAGCGGACACGAACCTAGTCATTTGATAACCGAAGGAAACCGCTTCAACGGCGAGAAATCAACTTTCCAAATATCGAGTTCATATAGCTCGCCGTGGTCGTCCAAGTTAACTGCGACCATGACGGGTACGCCATCGATATCGACGAACTCTTTTTCCACCAATTGCTTTCCAAGATGACGCGGTTTGTCGTCTGGTCGGCAGAAGAGCACCCCCCGCATCCCTCCGTCGTTCATCTCTTCAACAACCGCATCATCCAGTGAAGCAAGAAGATCACTTGCTTTGGGCCCGCCAGCAATCAACGCAACCAACAACACTCGCTCGTCGTCTCTCAATCTTCTCACCCTAAACATAGTCACCCCGGAGGCGTAATGCGGCCAACGTTAATCGTCCCGTTGGGGAGCTTGAAAGCACTGTAGTTGAAGGTGTTTCCGTTCACAACGACGATGCCGTTCTAAATTGGAGAGCCTTCTAGCCCAACTGCATCAAGCTCTATTGCGACGGACGTCTATCAAAACGCTTGTCTAGATCCTGTTCGGACTTAAACCCCATGAGCAACCCGATTTCTAGAAGTTTTACCGCTGCCGCACCGGTTAATCTGAACGGAATGCTCTCCAGCGCTCCCACGACGTATTCATATGCAAGGCCGTATTCCCCAGCGTCAGCATTGAACTCGTTGATCTGGGCCAAATGTTCGTCATAGGTCAGTCCACCTGGTGGATAGTATTGAGCGACTTCCGGCTGGGCCTTCATCTCGTCGAGAATGAAATCCAGGTTGCCTTCAATCAACGCATTGTCAGAGATCGGGTTCATTTCGGGTTTCTCGGCAAATTTGTCGGATCGCCTGTCACGATTCGACCTTTCGCGGGGTTGACGACGACTTTGATGTCAACTCCGTTGATCGTACCAGTGCCTGTGACATAGCCATTTCCCGGCGCAGGCTTCGACCAAGCCGTGCGCTGATCTGTAGCAATAGGTTGTTTGAGTCGGTCGGTTACGGCTTCCCACCGTAATCCCGCTGCATGTCGCCGACAATCTGATTCTTCCGGTTGGACAGCGTGCCAACCGGATCGCCGTATGTCCATTTCGCCCAATTGACGAAAGCATAAGTGATCCGTCGTTTGTAGCAACAATCACCATGCCGGAGCCGTAGAGATAGCGTTCCGCCTAGTCAACCATGCCCATCTTCTTGCCAGCTTCTACCAAGGTGACCGGCCATGCCAATCGCTGCTTGTCGAGCACGAAAGCCAAGAGTTCATACGCAACTCCGTATTCACCATGGTCCAGATACTCACTAACGTCACTGCGGTCTTGATCCGATAGGTGTTTTGCTACCGACTCGAGCGATTCCCGAAGTAGCCGCTCTAACTCGTCGAAATGTAGTTGATCTCGTGTCATTTCGGGTTCCTCGGAACGTTCGTTGGGAATGCAGTTACGATTCCCCCACCCTTGCTAGGCGACTCCAGTACGACGCGGATGTTGACGCCATCGATCGTGCCATTTTTTACTATCCGTCCGTTTGACTGGACCGCCTCGGAAACCAATGGATCTGTTGCAATGTCCGAGACTGCATTCATAACTTTCGAAGCCGACCAACTTTCAGGAAAGGCCGACTTACCAGGTGAGCCGGGCCAAAGATGCCCACCACCGGTGGCATCCCCGGTCAAGATGTGAATAGTTCTGTCCGGTGATGCCAAGTTTACGTCAGCCCCAGAACTGCTGTCTGTTGCGCTTTGATCATTCGAGTTGCCTGAATCGCTAGCGCCGTTGCCGCTCGACAGGATCGCATTACTCGGCGAACCAGCCGCACCGGGAAAAACAAACGGAGGCGTAATCAAGCATCCCCCGGGAGCACAAACCGGCACCGCCGGTGTCACCACCGCTCCGGCTGTCCCACTCGTATTGTCGTTGTTGCCCCCACCTGATAGCTGATTGTTTGCATCGGTCGGTTGCGGCTTCCCACCGTAGTCCCGCTGCATGTTGCCAACTATCTGATTCTTCCAGCTGGTCAGCGTGCCAACCGGATCGCCGTACGTCCTTTTCGCCCAGTCGACGAAAGCATCTTTGATCTGGGAAACCACGCCACCATTCTTGGCGGCGTCCGCCGTATGGCTTGTACTACCTCCGTCGTTGTTCAAGGCCTCGTTCTGTGCCGCAATCGCACCGGCCATAGCGTTCTGGCCGGCTAAACCCGCGAGGCCGCCGCCAGCGAGGATTGCGAAACTCGCAAGTGCTGCACGCTGCCCCTCATCCAATGCAGCGCCGGACGGATCGATTGCCTTGATCACATCGGATGAGAGTGCAGCGCTGACAGCACCGCCAATCGCACCGCCCCCACAACCCTGCCCCGTCGCAGCACCGGACGCACAACCCAGCGCCGCGTGCGCAGCCCAATACGCAACGCCGCTCAGGTCGCCATCCAGCTTGAGGTTACCGATTCCATAGGCCGCCGCGGCGGCGACATTGCTCACCGCGCTATTGCGCAGATTCGTCAGGAAGCTCCCGCCTTGAATCGCAGTTTGCACCCCGGCCTGCAGCACCGACTCCGCTGCGATCGCGCCGATCGCCGTCGGCAGCGAGCCCGTTGCCGCCCCAGCCTGCGGCACCAGCGTATTGCCTACCGACTGCACCCCCGCCAACGCAGCCAAACTGTTATCCGACGCCACCCACGACCAGCCAACTGCACCGTCACTGAAGGTGATGCCGTTCGTCAGCCCTGCGGTCAGCGCCGCCACACCACCGGTCGAGAGCATCTTCCCGACGCTGAACGAGCCGCCCGCATTCAACTGGCTCATCGTGCTGTTCATCATGCCGGCGAAGCCTGCCGACAACGCGATGTTCGCCGTACCAGCGCCAACCGCCGCCGTCGTCGTGGTCACCGTAGTCGTACCAACCGTCAACGTCGTCGTGGTCGACGGCACGGCTGCCGCGAACGTGCCGCCGGACCCGGCCAGTGCCCCGATCGCCTGAGATCCCGCCATCCCCGACATGATCGAGAGTCCGACGATCACCCCCGTCATAAACACCTGGTCGTACCACGCGTCACCGGCGACGACGTCCGTATGCAGGTTGTCGCTGACGGTCTGCTGCGTGAAATTCCCGCCCAGCTTCGTCTTCAGGTCCGACAGCATCTGCTGCGTCGCAGCCTGATTCACCGTGCCGTCGGCATTGACCTGCTGCAGCGCCCCGCCGATCTGCGCGATCGAATCCGCATTGAGCTGATAGTTGGCGGCCGACATGAAGCCGCCTTGCTGCACCACGGTTCCCGTGGTCTGAAGCAGAACGCCGTCCTGGCCGGTCTGATAGATCGTTCCGATGTTCGTCGAGCGCTGTTCGTTGGTCAGCGAATTCGTATTGACCGTCAGGTTCTGCGCCGTGACCGTGCCGGTATTCAGGATGCTGTTCGCGAAGTCAAGCGCGACATTCGTGCCCGAAATCTCGCCGTCCGCGTTGACCACCGCGTAGTTCTTCGGCAACAACACTTCCGGCATCAGTGCCTGCACGGTCGGGCACGTTGCGCCACCCGTTGCGCTGCATCCCGGCTCCGGCACGCTCTTCTCGACGTACCAGAGCATCGGCGCGTTGACCGTGTCGAGCTGAGCCTGGCTCAACTGCGTGCCAAGCGCGACGTTGTGCGCCTCCGCGTATTGGAGCGCCGCGCCGTACAGCGCTGTCTTGTCAAAATTGCTGATCAATGCCTGACTCGTGCTGTCCGTCGCGCTGGGCGTGCTGTAGAAACTGCTCTTGCCAATTGCCTGCAGCGCGGCCTGCTCGATCTGCTGGTTCTCCGTGTACGGGTCGTAATAGAACGGCACGTTGGCCGGTCGCAAGCTGGCCGGCAGCGCGGCGATCAGCGACGCCGACGACATCGAGTTGACGACCTGCGCCGCCGGGTTGTTGGTCAAATACGATGCCGTGACCGTTTCACCCTTAATCGTCTTCACGAATGTGCTGTACGGCGCGCTCGCCGTTACCGCCGACATCGAGCCGGTCGCGCCCCCGGCAGGGCCGACCGCCGCCCCCGTAACCCCGTTTCCACCTGCGGCACCCGACGGCCGGCCGGTGACCGTCACAACCGGCGCGACCGGGTTGCCGACCGTTTGCGCGCCGATCGGCGAATTCGACGGCAGACCCGCCACGCCCGTGACCGAGGTCGGTTGACCGTTCGCGTCGACGACCTGGCCGGATGCGTTGATCGTTGTTGCCACGCCGGACGGTGCCGAGACGGGACCGAGCGAAATCACCTGACCCGACACGACTGGCGGCGGCGTAAAGACGTTCGGGTTGGTGATGCCGTTGACGAGTTGCGACCCCGTCAGCGTGATCGACTGGCCGATCACATTCCCGGTGTTCGTCAGCGTCGGCGACGTGACGTTGAGGCCGCCCGCCTGAATCGTGGCCGGCACGAAGTCAGACAATCCGACACTCGACGGCAAACCCGACGCCGCCTGTGCGTCGCCCAGGTTGAAGGCCCCGCCATACAGGTTCTGGCACGTCGACGCCGCACCCAGGCAGCCCCAGGTCCTGCGTCCGCCCGGATTGCCGGTCCAGTACGCATGCAGGTACGGGTTGTCGCTCGACGCGCTCGTCGACGCATTGATCGTTGCGCTGTTGAGCGCAGTGACGAGGCTGCCCGTGTTGCCGAACACACCGGCCGTGATCGACAGGTTGTTGTTGGCCGTGATCGTCGCCGGCTTGGCCGACTGCCCCTCGACGTAGGCTTCGCAATTCTGGCCGCATCCGCTGTACGGTGACGCCGTCCCGTAGTTCTGGTGCACGGTCACCGGCGCGGCGATCGTATTCGTGACTGTTGCCGCGTTGATCTGCACGTTGTTGCCGGACTCGATCGCGCCCGAGGTGTTGGTCACACTCGATGCTTGCGTCACGCCGCTGGCGCTCGTACCGGCACCGCCGATCACCACATCATGTTTCGCGACGAGGTTGCCGTAGGTGTTATTGACCTGATTCGCCGCGATCACGATGTCGTGGCCCGCGGTGACATTGCTGTTGGTCTGCCGGTAGCTGTACGTTTCCGAGTTCGGATTGGTCGTGTTCAGCGACGAACACCCGGAATTCGAGAAACCTGATGCGCAACCGGCCGTCACGGTCTTCGAGCCGACATTCGTGCCTTGATTCGTGAAGCTCGCGGCCTCCACGGTGACGTCGTTGCCCGCAGCCAGCGTGCCCGTATTGGTCAGATTGCCGCCCGACAGATTGAGGTTGTTGCCGGCCAGGATCTGGCCAACGGCGCCTTGTGTCGTGACCGTCGACGAGACCGTCTCCAGCGGTACCGTTCCGGGTGCACTGATCTTGTAGGTGGCCGGGGGTGTCGGCGTACCCACGAGACAACTCCCGCCGACGCACTGGTAAGTGCCGCTCGGGTTGGCCGTGCCGGCCACGCCGATTGCGCCCGACTTCTGCAACGCTTGCAACGACGTCAGGAACGCATTCAACGATGCTGCATCGACCGTATCCGTGACCGTCGACGTGAAGCTCGAGCCCCCGTTCTCGAGTTGCTGCACGTTCACATTGGCATCATGGCCAGCACTCACGGTACCGCTCTGGTTATTGAGCGTATTGGCGGTCAGGCTGAGATCATGACCCGCGGCAATGACCGACGACGTGACCGTTGCACCGGTGGTGGTGGTGGTCTCGGTGACCGTCGGCAAGGTCAGCGTCTGGACGGTCGTCGCGCCCGAAACCGGCTTCGATGGCGACTGGACGACCCAGATCGCGCCGTTAGGCGCATTGCTCGTGGGAACCAGCGCGAACTGAACCGGCCCCGACGTCGCCACCGGCGACGACGGATCGCCCCAACCCTGGTAGGTCAGGCGATTCACCTGCGTCGACCAGACCGTCGTATTGGTCGGTTGTTCGCCACCGGGCGACAGCAGGCCGCCAAGGGTCGCCGGCAGCGTCGCTTGCGAAAGCGTCAGGGTGCCGCCATCCTTGCCCAGGTTGTAGATCGCGTAAATCGTCTCGGTACCGATCGGCGTGGCCATCAACAGCGGCGCGTTGTCCACCGTCTTCGTGGTCGTCGTCGTGGTGACCGCCGCCGCTGCCGAATTGTTGATGTGGTTCGCCGTGATCGACAGGTCGTTTGTCGCCGTCAGGGTGCCGCCTGCGTTACCGAGATCGCCGCTCAGGTTGATCGTCGCGTTGCCGCTGCCGGCCGGGCTGTTGCTGTTTCCAGCCTTCGTCGTGCCACCCGAGTTGTCGTAGCTCGTCCCCGAGATCGTCAGCGCATTGACCGCCTGCACGGTACCGGTGTTGGTGCCCGAACCGTTCAGCGTGAATGCGTCGTTCGCCGTGACCGCGCCGCTCGACTGGTTCGCGAGCGAGCCGTTGATCGTCAGATCGTTCCCATTGACGGTACCCGAGTTGCTCACCGCGCCGTTCAGCGTCAGCGAGCCGGCGCCCTGATTGATCGTGCCGGCATTGTGGATGCCCTGCGCGGCCGACACCGAGACGGCCGTGGCCGGCAACGTCCACGTGCCCGAGTTATTGAACGCCTGCGCGGACAGATTCAGACCGTTGCCGCCGTTGACGGTCCCATAACCGGCTACTGAAGGATCGAGCGTCTGGTTCGGCAGGTTCAGCGTCGCGACGTTCTGCGCGAGGATCTTGCCGTTGGTGTTGTCGAACGAGCCATTGCCGCCGGTCACCGTCACGGTCGTGTTGCCGGTCGCCGCGGTCGGATGTTGAACATCGCCCGCGAAGATCAACCCCGTGTTGCTCAAGCTGCCCGTCGTGAGGGCCAGCGCGTTTGTCGCCAACAGGTCGCCCGAGTTGGTCGTCGCGCCCGACACATTGAAATTCGCTATCGGCCCGTAGATCGTGCCGGTGTTATTCAGATTCGTCGCATTGACCGTCGCAGTCTGCAGCGACGACAGCGCGCCCGCATTCGAAACCGTCGGACCCGTCACATTCAGGTTGCCGCCGGCCATCTGCGTGCCAACGTTCGTGACCGTGCCGCCCGCCAATGTCGCATTGCCCTTGAACGCAGCCGTGCCGCCTGTCGTCAGGCTCTGCGTCCCGGTGATGTTCGTCGTGCCGTCGACCACCGCGTTCGCGGTCGTCACGTTCGCCCCGTGAGCGTCGCATTGCCGCCGACAGACAGCGCCGGCGCCGACGCGTTGAACGGCTGGTTCAGTTGCCCGGCCGACGTATCGAGGTTGTTCGTCGCGGTGGCTGTCAGGTTGCCACCGACCGAAAGACCTTGCGTCGTGATGTTCGAGGCCGTCAGCGTTGCGTCCTGTGACACGGTCGTCTGGCCGTTCAGCGTCAGGTTCTGTCCGGCGTTCAGGTTTGCATTGCCGGCGGTTGCTACCGGGCCGGAAGCTGTGACACTACCGCCCTTCGCGGTCACGGCCAGGTCGCCGAGACTCTTGACGCTGCCTTGGGTGTTCACGTTCGTGCCGGCCGTGATCGTCGTCGCCCCGCCCGACAGCGCGTCGCCGGCGAGTGTCGCGCTGCCGTTGGTCGCGGTCAGCGTGCTATTGCCGACCGCGGTCGTCGCGCCGACCGACAGAGTGTTCGCGGCCGTCGCGCTCAGGTTGTTGCCGGTCTGGATCGCACCCGAGACATTGACGTTATTGCCGGCCGACAGCGTCGTGTCGTTCGCGACGCTGATCGAGCCCGTCCCGTTGATGTCGCGCCCGGCCGTGACGCTCGCATTGCCCGAATTGTCGACCTCGAGGCCGCCATTCAGGTTCGCGTCGCGTCCCGCGGCGATGGTCGTGCTCTGACCGCTATGCACCGTACCGGCGACGGTCGCGTCCTGCCCGGCATTGATGCTGACTGCACCCGGGCTGGATACTGCGCCGGCGACCGCGACGTTGCCTGCCGTCGAACCGATCTGCGCGTTGCCGCCGCTGTAGACCGTGCCGCCCAGGTTCACGCCCTGCCGCCCGCTCGCATTCAGCGCGCCAAGCGACACGACGTTTCCGGCCGTCGTCAACGTGCCGCCGTTGGCTGCCAGACTCATGTCGCCCAGCGAAACGGCCGTGCCCTGCACGCTCGTATTGCCGCCCGACGTGACGGACAGGTTCCCGCCGCTCGTAACGTTGCCACCGAGCGCGGTGTCTTGCCCCGCCTGAATCGTCACCGCGCCAGGCGCGGTCAACGTGCCGCCGAAGTTCGCATTCGTGCCGGCTGTCGCAGCAATCGCATTACCGCTCTGCATGGCCCCGTTCAGCGCGATTGCCTGCCCGGCCTTCAGATTGACGGCGCCTTGCGACGACGTGACGTTGCCTTGACCCGTCAGCGAGCCCACTTGCGCGGTGATCGACACCGGCCCCTGCGCTTGCGCCGTCCCGCCAATCGACGCGTTCTGGCCGGCATTGATCGACAGCGCACCGTTCGACTGCGCATTGCCGTTCACGATCGCCGAGCCGGTTTGTGCGGCGATCGTCGTGTCGCCGACCGAAGCGACCGAGCCGGTGACCGTGGCGTTTCGGCCGGCCGTCATCTGCACCGTACTGCCGCCGGTCAGGTTGCCCGTTTCCGTCGCATCGCGGCCCGCCGTGATCGTGATCGCGCCCGGCGCCAACACGTTCGCCAGCGTTGCGTCCTGCCCGGCCGTCGCTGACACCACGCCGCCACTTTGCACCGCGCCGCCATACGCGATGTTCTGACTCGCGGACAGATTGACGTTGCCTTGCGTCGTGCCGATCGCGCCCGTGCCGGTCAGGTTGCCGTTCGTGGCCGCGAGCGCCGCATTGCCGGTCGTCGTCAACGCGCCATTGACGGCCACATTGCCACCCGACACGTTCGCCGTTGCGGCCTGGGTCTGGCCGCCGAGCGTCGTCGTGCCGCCCGAGCTGACCGTCAGCGCGCCGGGCGTCACGGCCGTGCCTGACAGCGTCGCATTGCCATTCGACGCCGTCACGGTCATCGGACCTTGCGCCGACACGTTGCCACCCAGCGTGGCGCTCTGCCCCGCCTGCACTGTGAGCGCACTGTTCGTTACTACGGAGCCACCGACTGAAGCGCTACCTGACTGCGCTGTCAAATTAGTATTGCCAACTGCTGAAATCGCGCCGTTCACCGTCGCATTGTTGCCGGCCGTCACCGACACCGTGCTACCGCCGGAGACATTGCCCGTCTCCAGTGCGCTGCCGCCGGCGTGAATCGAAATGGCCCCCGGCGCAGAAATGTTCGCCAGCATTGCATCCTGCCCTGCTGTCGCGGACACCGCACCACCGCTTTGCACCGCGCCGCTATATGCGATGGCCTGACTTGCCGACAGATTGACGTTGCCCTGCGACGTACCAATTGCGCCGCTGCCGGTCAGGTTGCCGTTGCGCGCCGTGAGCGTGGCGTCGCCGCCCGTCGTCGTCAACGCGCCATTGACGGCCACATTGCCACCCGACACGTTCGCCGTCGCGGCCTGGGTCTGGCCGCCGAGCGTCGTCGTGCCGCCCGAGCTGACCGTCAGCGCGCCGGGCGTCACGGCCGCGCCTGACAAGGTTGCATTGCCGTTTGACGCCGTCACGGTCAGCGGCCCCTGCGCCGACACGTTGCCGCCGACGAGTGCGTTCTGCCCCGCCGTCACCGACAGTGCCGCATTGCTGATCGCGCTGCCGGAAATCTGCGCCGTGCCGGTCGTCGCGGCGATCGACGCATTGCCGACGCCCGACACGGAACCGTTGACGGTCGAATTGCGCCCACCTGTCAGCGCGACCGTGCTGCCGCCCTGCACCGCGCCGTTGACGGTCAAATCCCGACCGGCCTGGGCCGACACCGTGCCCGGTGCGCTCAGCCCGCCGACTGTCAGATCGCCGTTGGTCGTCTGCAGCGCGACATCGTGCGCGGACAACGAGCCGACCGTCATCGACTGGCCGGCTGTGAGGCTGGCGGCGCCATTCGCCGCGACCGACGCGGCGTTCAGATTGCCGCCTGCGTTCAATGTGACGTTCTGGCCGGCCGACACGGCGCCCGGCGCGTTGATGTCGCCGTTCGCGTTGACCGTGTAGTTCTGGTTTGCGAGCCCCGTGCCGCTGATCGTCGTGCTGCCGGCACTCGTCAGATTGACGTTCTGATTGGCGAACGTTTGTCCGACCGCGATGTCGCCGTTCGAGTTGACGACCACGTTGCCTGCCGTCGCCGACATCGGGCCTTGCGTGTTGACGCCCATACCGGCAGCGGTCGACACGATATAGACGGTGCCAGACGTCACTGAACCATACTGGTTCGCGTCGACGGCAAAGGTCTTGCCGATTGCGGCGGCCGTGTTCGACGTGCCGTTGCCCGACGTCGCGTACGTGGTACCGCTCGCGCCGCTGTCGGCAGGTGTGACGGTCTGATTGCCGGTCACCACGTTGACGCGTTGATCCGCGCGCAGCGGCGCGTTGATGTTGACGGTCTGGCCGATCAGGTCGATGTTGCCGACCGTGCCCTCGATGCCAGCCCCCGGGCCATTCACGCCGGCCGGCCCGTTGATCGAAATGTTGCCCGACGTAACCGAATACCCCACCGCGCCTGCATGCGCGAAATCGGTCGGCGCACCGCCAACGCCCGTGAGGAACTGCGGCGTGCCCGTGGTCAGCGTCAGCCCGGGGATGTTCGTCAAGGCCATTCCGTTGACGGAAATGCCTCCGGGTGCAGCTACGATCACCGACGCCGGTGTCCCGAATACCTCGAGCGGCCCGTTCAGGACTGCGATGTTGTTGGACGTAACCTGGTTGATGATGGTCGATGCCGGCCTGCCATTCAGGTGCGGGTTCGCGCCGAGCGTACCGCCGAGCAACGGCGTCCCGGAGACAGTGCTGTTGTTGAGTACGAGACCCTCGGATCCGACGTTGAACGACTGGTATTGCCCGAGGCTGATTCCGTTCGCATTCGGTGCAGGGATGTTGATAGCCGGCACGCCGCTGCTGGTCTGCGTGACGGTCGGCCGGAACGGAATCGGCGCGCGCGGATCAACGATTGGTGCGGCGTAGGCGGTTTGATCCGCGAGAAATACGGCCGGGCCGAGATACATCACTGCCGCCATGACCCAAGCGGTTGCCTTTACCCACAGTGGCCGGCCTTCGATCGGCAGCGACGTGCGGTCGAAAATAATCGCTTGTTTGGCCGCGTCGCGTTGAACGTGGCGAATCCCGATTTAGCGTACTGCGCGGCCCATAACTTGGTCTCTTTAGACGTTTTGGCCGATGGTCGCACAACCGAAATTGAAGGATGGTCAACAATTGTCATGATCGAAAATGATCGACAACGCCACATTACATATCACCCTTGATTGAAGCGGATAATTTGATATTTGAAATTAATTTGCTTCGCACCCCGCAACTTAATATAGAAATATCTTGAAATCACGGCTTCGTACGAACAGTCTGGCTTCAGAATGAAACCCGAAATCTCTTTAGCCAGTTGGGATCTAGCGATTCCTGTCGTGGAACGCGCTTCTGTCTCCGCTCGAGAGCGTCAACCACTCCTCATTCGATTCAATCGGCACAAAACGTTAACGAACGTTACCGATCAACGCGTTCGACTTTTTCGAAACCATCTCGACACCGCACCATGAAGAAACAATCACACTCAGGAGAGCAGCGATTACGGCCGAAATGGCGATCTAAAAATCCGTGCCGCGACTTCGAATGAACGCACGTGACTGTTGTGTTTTGCGTCAATCCGGCTGGGTCAGCGTAGACGGCAGAACGGATGTTTCACTCTCTCGAGAAAATCGCCTCGAGAAGGCGCCCCGCGCAAACGCGCCGCGCGCCAACCCCACGCTAGCGGTAAAATCCGCCGCCTGGGCACCCACGGCGAGCGCGCGTTTTGACGGAATTCGAGCAGGGCTTCATCCTCACCCGCCACTGGCGGGACACCGCGGCCGGCGTCGAAATCGAGTTCTGGCTGGCAACCGAACGCGGTCCGCGCCGGGTGCAGCTGCGTCCGCAGGAAGCGGTCGCATTCATTCCGGCCGAACAACGCGAAGCGCGCCGATCATGGTTCCGTGGCCTTGATGCGAGATGAATGGTAGCGAAGCCTAGACTGCGCCGCCGAAAAGCTCCTGTAAACCGTTCTGACACAGCCTCAGCACGTCTTCAGGTTCGATCTGCCGATCAGATTTCGGGATCTCCGCCGCTGCACGGATGATGTCGTTCACCGCAGTGAATAGCCCTTCGACGCCCGCAGTGACTGACTTGCGTTGCGCATCCGACAGCGCGCCCTCGAGGCTCTTCCAGATCGGGACAAGCTCGTCTTCGATCGCGCCGCCGAAGATGAGCAGCGCATCGTGGATGTAGAGCACGTCCTGCGCACGCTTTTCGGGAATCCGGTCGTCACGAATCAACAGCTTCTGAACCATGAAGCTCACGGGGTTCGGGATGCGCAGATCGGGTACCGCCTCGCCGAGGCCCGACTCCTCTGCGGGGATCGTCACGAGCCATGGCTCGTGCAGCAGTACTTCCAGATGACGCAGTTTCTGCGCCACGACGCCGGCATTTACCTCGGTTGCGTCCTTTTCCAGCTGCTTGGTCACTTTGTTGCGCCGCCTGGGGCTGCCGGTCAACGGCGTGAGGAATTCCGCGTAGAAGCCGTTGGCCTGATCGCCCATCGTGTAGCGCATCGCAGGAGGCTTGAACCCACCTGCGAAGTTCGGCTCTTCCTTGAAGCCGGCGCCCTCGAGCGCCTTCTTGATATCACCTTCGAGCGCCTCGTGTTCTGCGTACGCCACGTCGGCGTCCTGGGTGTAGATCGGCTTGTGGTCGGGTTTGTAGGCGCGGGGCTCATACTGGTAAAGGCGGAAGGCCCAGCCCCCAACGAAGACGACCTTGGAGCGCCACGGCTCCAGCGTCATCGCGAGCTTGCTGAATTCAACGAGTTCGCTCAAGCGCTTTCTCCAATCACGTTTGCGAGAATGCCATGTTCCAGCTCGGCAGCCTGCTCTGCGCCTCGCGCCGGGTGGGCCGAAACGTCGAGCCAGGTCTGGATGACGTCCGTTACCCACATGCCGTCGCAGATGATGGCGCCGCGCTTCAGCGATTGCGGAAAACCAGGCTGCTGCAGGATCAGATCGGGGCGCTCCCCCTCGCGGGCGCGGCGCAGCGGCCGCCAGTTTTCAGCCTCCATCAGGTGATGGACCCAGACCGTCGGCGGCACACCTTGAACATGACCGAAACCAAGCGCGCTGGCGGCGGCGAAAAGGCCGAGAATCCCACCTTCTTTTTTGAGAAGCTTATGTAGCTGAACGTCGGGCGCCGCCGGCGAAAGGAACTTCATGGGCAGCGCCCGTGCCGGTGTCTGGTATTCAGCCTTCCATCGATTCGCGAGTTTGCGCCGTTGCACGAGTGTCAAGAACGGCCTGGTCTCGATGAAGCCCTCCTGTTTCAGCGCATGGATCAGCCGCGTGGCCGTCATGACCGAGACGCCTGCGGCGCGCGCGAGGTCGGTCGCCGTGCTGTAATACGCGGCCTCCGCGCCGATCAGGTTCTCGCGCTTGATATCTGCCGCCAGCAGGAGTTTGAGCATCCACTGGGTGAGATCCGAGAAAACCAGGCGCGGCTGGGCGCTGCGACCGTGGCTGTAGGAACGAGTCGGCTCGTTGGGACGCTCGGAGATCGCCAGACCCGGGAATTGCACAAACCGGGTCCCGTCCATCGAGAGGATGGCGAACGGCTCGCGGTCGCCGTACGTCGTATGGAAATCCACCACGCGTTTGATGAGAGACGGCGAAGCGTTGCCGACCCAGATCAGGATGGCGGGCCGGATCTTGTGTTGCTTCGCGTGCGCGCGTGCCTCGAGGAGCGCCTGCGCAAAGAATGCCGTGACACGATCGGCTCGTCCTTCATTGAACGTCTTGATGACCGCGAGGTAGCTTCGACCACGATCGCTGGTCAGGATGACGTCCCCACCGTGGTCCGGCCCCTCGACCTCGGTCATTCTCCATCCACCGGTTTTCTCGAACAGCGCCCGGAAGGCATCAAGCGCGAGGCGCCCGGGCGATTCGTTTGACAGCGGCTCCATATCGCACTCACTTGGCCAAGTGAAATCACTCGGCCATGTTAAATCACATGGCCATGTTATGACTATCAGGCGAACGCTGCAAGCGCGATCCAATCCGGCACCATTTCCAACCTCCATCACCGAGCCCGCAGGATCCCCGCAGACTCAACCGGGCGCGGGCCCGGTACCGGTTATCGATCGCAAGTTGAGCCCGCCCCGCCGCGCAAGACGGCACCCCGCTCCCCCGACCAATGGCGCGTCCCGCGCGACCACCCCGCGCTAGCGGTAAAATCCGCCGCCTGGGCACCCACCGCGAGCGCGCGTTTTGACGGAATTCGAGCAGGGCTTCATCCTCACCCGCCACTGGCGGGACACCGCTGCCGGCGTCGAAATCGAGTTCTGGCTGGCAACCGAACGCGGTCCGCGCCGGGTGCGGCTGCGTCCGCAGGAAGCGGTCGCGTTCATCCCGGCCGAACAGCGCGAAGCGGCCGAGCGCGAGCTGGCCAGCGAAACCGGCGCCGAACTGCGCCCGCTCGCGCTGCGCGATTTCCGGCAGCGACCGGTCGTCGGCCTCTATTGCCGGCGGTATCGCCACCTGTCTGCGCTGCACAAGCGCCTGGCGCGCGCGGGCGTCGACGTCTACGAAGCCGACGTGCAGCCGCCCGACCGCTACACGATGGAACGCTTCATTACCGCGCCGGTGCGGTTTCGCGGCGTGCCGGCCGCCGACGGCGCGCTGTCCGACGGCGAGCTGAAGGCGGAGACCGACTACCGCCCCGCGCTGCGATGCGTGTCGCTCGACATCGAGACGAGCGCGCGCGGCGAGCTGTATTCGATCGCGCTCGAAGGCTGCGGGCAGCGGCAGGTGTTCATGCTCGGCCCGGCCAACGGCGACGCCCGCGACATCGACTTCCGGTTCGACTACTGCGACGATCGGCCCGCGCTGCTCGCGCGGCTCAACGACTGGTTCGAGCAGCACGACCCGGACGTGCTCATCGGCTGGAACCTGATCCAGTTCGACCTGCGCGTGCTGCACGCGCACGCCGAGCAGTATCGCGTGCCGCTGCGGCTCGGACGCGGCGGCAGCGTGCTCGACTGGCGCGCGCACGGCCAGCAGCCCGACCATTTCTTCGCGGCCGCGGCCGGACGGCTCGTGATCGACGGCATCGACGCGCTGAAATCCGCGACGTGGACCTTTCCGTCGTTCAGCCTCGAATACGTCGCGCAGGCGCTGCTCGGCGAAGGGAAGTCGATCGACAACCCGTACCAGCGGATGGACGAGATCCAGCGCCGCTTCGACCACGACAAGCCCGCACTCGCGCGCTACAACCTGAAGGACTGCGAACTCGTCACGCGCATCTTCGAAAAGGCGGACCTGCTGTCGTTCATGCTCGAACGCGCGACCGTGACCGGGCTCGCGGCGGACCGCACCGGCGGCTCGGTCGCGGCGTTCACGCATCTGTACCTGCCGCGCATGCACCGGCTCGGCTATGTCGCGCCGAACGTCGGCGACGTGACGGGGCAGACGAGCCCCGGCGGCTTCGTGATGGATTCCCGGCCCGGCCTCTACGATTCGGTGCTCGTGTTCGACTACAAGAGCCTGTACCCGTCGATCATCCGCACGTTCCTGATCGATCCCGTCGGGCTGATCGAGGGCCTCGCCGATCCCGGCGACGACGCGTCGGTGCCGGGCTTTCTCGGCGCGCGCTTCTCGCGCACGCGGCATAGCCTGCCGGACATTGTGCGGCGCGTGTGGGACGAGCGCGACCTCGCGAAACGCCAGCGCAACGCGCCGCTGTCGCAGGCGCTGAAAATCATCATGAACGCGTTCTACGGCGTGCTCGGCTCCACCGGCTGCCGGTTCTTCGATCCGCGGCTCGCGTCGTCGATCACGATGCGCGGCCACGAGATCATGCACCGCACGCGCGAGCTGATCGAATCCCAGGGCTACGAAGTGATCTACGGCGACACGGATTCGACGTTCGTGTGGCTGGGGCAGCCGCACACCGAGGAAGAAGCGGCCCGCAAGGGACGCGCGCTCGTCGAGCACGTGAACCGCTGGTGGACGACGCACCTGCGCGAGCGCTTCGGGCTCGACAGTGCACTGGAACTGCAATACGAACGGCACTACCACCGCTTCCTGATGCCGACCGTGCGCGGCACGGACGAAGGCAGCAAGAAGCGCTATGCGGGCCTCGCGGTCGCGCCGGACGGCAGCGAAGACGTCGTGTTCAAGGGACTCGAGACGGTGCGCACGGACTGGACGCCGCTCGCGCAGCAGTTCCAGCGCGAGCTGTACCGGCGCGTGTTCAAGCGGGAGCCGTATCAGGACTTCATTCGCGACTATGTGCGCCGCACGCTCGCGGGCGAACTCGACGACCTGCTCGTCTACCGCAAGCGCGTGCGGCGGCCGCTCAGCGAATATCAGCGCAACGTGCCGCCGCACGTGCGCGCCGCGCGCACCGCCGATGCGTTCAACGAGGCGCACGGCCGCCCGCTGCAGTACCAGCGCGGCGGATGGATCAGCTACATGATGACGACGGCCGGCCCGGAGCCGCTCGAAACGATGCGCTCGCCGATCGACTACGCGTTCTACGTGAGCCGCCAGCTTCAGCCTGTCGCCGATGCGATCCTGCCGTTCCTGCGCGACGATTTCGAGTCGGTGGTGTCGGGGCAGGGGCGGTTGTTTCAGGGGTAGGCCGCACATCAATCGTTGCGCCGCCGCTGCCCGCCTCCGCTGGACTTTGCACGTGCAAAGTCCGCGCGCCGCTCACCGCCCTGCGTGGCAAGCCACCGGTTCCGCACGCTCGGGCGCCCGCCGCACGGCCCGACCGGCTGCGCCCTGTTCATCGCGCGGCGCGCCCGGCTGCTCGACGTAGTCGCGCGGCGTGAGCCCGAGCACGCGCCGGAAATGCCGGCCCAGATGGCTCTGGTCGAAGAACCCGACCTCGGTCGCGACGACCGACGGCGGCAGGCCCGCGCGCAACAGGTCCTGCGCATGACGAATGCGCACGAGACACAGATAGCGGTGCGGCGACACGCCGACTTCGCTGCGAAAGCGCGTCGCGAACCGCGACACGCTCAACCCGGCAACCGACGCGAGCGTGTCGAGACTCAGCGGCTGCGCGAACGAGGTTTCGATGATCTGCAGCGCGCCGCCGACCGCGCGCGACACGGGCCGCGCAGCGCCGAACGTGCGGTTCGTCGCGGCGTCGTCCATGTTGTCCGCGTCGTCCGTATCGTGGAAAGCGTTGGCCATGACCGGATTCCTCAGGTCGTCGCGTGCGCGGCCTCGGCCGACGCAGCGAAGCGGCCGATCGCGAACGGCTCGATCGGCGTGCTCGTCGCGCCCGTATCGATCAGCTCCGCCATCGTGTCGCCGACGCCCGGGCCGAGCTGGAAACCATGCCCGCAGAAGCCGAACGCGTAATACAGCCCGTCGACCTTCGCGCTGCGTCCCATGATCGGCCGGTCGTCCGGCATGTAGCCCTCGACGCCGCTCCACGCGCGAATGATGTTCAGCCGCGTCAGCGCGGGAATCACGCGCGCGAGCTGCGTGAACTGCAGCAGCGTGCTCTCCGGCAGCACCTTCGCGCGCCGCTCGTCGAGATAGGCTGGCGCGCGCGCGCAGCCGCCGATCACGATATTGCCGCGCTCGACCTGGCGGAAATACACGACTTCCTCGATATGCGGCGACGACACCCCGACGACGGGCCGGATCGCATACGGCACCGGCTCCGTCACGCACATCTGCGGACCGTTGACGGCGATCGGCACCGCTTCGCCGAATTGCGCGCTGAGCTGGCTGCCCCATGCGCCGGCCGTCACGAGCAGGTTCGGCGCGCAGAACACGCGGCCGTCGGTGCTCGTCGCGCGGAACGTGTCGCCGTCCTTCTCGACCGTCGCGATCGCGGTGTTCTCCTCGATCCGCGCACCCGCGCGCGCCGCCGCGCGGCCGAACGCGGGCGCGGCGAGGCGCGGGTTCGCATGGCCGTCCATTTCCGAATGGGACGCGCTCAGCACCTCGGGGCCGAGGAACGGAAACTTCGCGCGCATCGACGCGCCGCGATACAGGTCGAGCTTCAGCCCGTAATGCGCGGCCTCGCGCGCATAGACGTCGAACGCGTCGTCCTGCTCCTGCCGGTAGCACACACGGATATGCCCGGTCTGCAGGAATTCCGCGCTGTGCCCGATCAGCTCCGGCAGCCGGCCCCAGATCTCGCGCGACCGGTTCGCAAGCGGCAGCTGCGGCAGATAGCGGCCCTGCCGCCGCACGTTGCCGAAATTGGTTCCGCTCGCCTGCTGGCCGATCAGCGCGCGTTCGAGCAGGATCACCGACCGGCCGCGCCGGCGCAGGAAAAACGCGGCGGCGGCGCCCATGAACCCGCCGCCCACGATCACGACATCTGCATCGGCCCGCATCACTCGTCCCCCATCGTCGTCACGGCTTCGGGCTGCGGCGCAGGCGGCGCACCCGCCGTACACGTCGCACGCGTCGCAATCGGCAGCGGCTTCACGGGCGCCTGCCCGCGCAGGCGTCCGACCGCTTCGAGCGGCACGCCGGCCGCGGCGGCAATCACTTCCGCGCCCGCGTGGCCGCAGTAGCGGCCCTGGCAGCGCCCCATCCCGACACGGCTGAACGCCTTCGCGCGATTCGCTTCGCACGCGCCTTCGTCGCGGATCACGCGGCGCAGTTCGCCGACACTCACGCCCTCGCAGCGGCAGACGATGGTGTCGTCGGAAAGCGCCGCGGCTTGTTGCGCGGGCCACGGAAACGCCTGCGCGAGCCCCGCGCGGAAGCGGTCCATCTTGGCGCGCTCGCGCTGCAACGCGGCGACCTCGCGCGCGTCGACCGGCCGCCCGAGATCCTTCAGCACCGCGAGCGCCGCGAGGCGGCCCGCCGCTTCCGCGCCGTCCGCGCCGAACACGCGCGCGCCGTCGCCGGCCAGATAGACGCCCGCGACCGAGCTGCGCCCCATGTCGTCGAGCTGCGGCAGCCATTGCCGCGTGTCGCCGTCGAAACGGAACGCGCAGCCGGCCAGATCCGCGAGCTGCGTCTCGGGACGCAGGTGATAGCCGAGCGCGAGCGCGTCGCACGCGATGCGCTCGATCGCGCCGCCGGCGCCGCGAAAGCTGACGGCCGACACGCCCTGCGCGGGATCGCCGTGAATCTCGACCGGCGCGATCCCGTGCTCGACGCGCACGCCCGCGCGCTTGAGCGCGCGCACCAGCGCGATGCCCTTCGCGAGCACGTCGGGCCGCGCGATCAGCTTCGGCAACGCGCGCAGCCGGTTCGCGGCCGGCGACGTGTCGAGCACGGCCGCGACCTTCGCGCCGGCCTGCACGTACTGGTTCGCGACGAGATACAGCAGCGGGCCCGAGCCCATGAACACGACGTTCGCGCCGATCGCGCAGGCTTGCGCCTTCAGTGCGATTTGCGACGCGCCGAGACTGTACGTGCCCGCGTACTGCCAGCCCTTGACGGGCATCAGCCGGTCGGTCGCGCCCGGGCACAGCACCAGCGCATCGTACGGGCGCCGCACCGACACGCCGTCGCGCGCCGTGTAGAGCGCGCCGCCGGATACGTTCCAGGCGAGCGTGTCGGGTTCATGGTCGAGCGACGCGCGCAGGCGCCCGAACGTGTCGTGCAGGTCTTTCGCGCGCGCAGCCTCGGTGCCGTACAGCTTCTCGTACGGGCGCGAGAACGTGTCGGGCTGGCGCCGGTAGATCTGGCCGCCGTCGCGCCGGCCTTCGTCGATCACGAGCGGTCGCACGCCCGCGTCCACCAGCGTCTGTGCGCAGCGCACGCCGGCCGGCCCGGCGCCGACGACGATTACGCGAGATTCGGCCATTGCGCCTCCGGTTGCCGGGTGACGATGTCGAGGCCCGGCTGCACGACGGTCGTGCATGCGCGCAGGCGCTCGCCGTCGGCGGTCCAGACCCAACAGTCCTGGCACGCGCCCATCAGGCAGAAACCGGCCCGCGCCTCGGGGCCGAACTCGGATTGCCGCACGTGGCCCGTCTGCGTCAGCATCGCGACGAGCAGCGTGTCGCCCTCGAGCCCGTTCACCGTGCGGCCGTCGACGCGAAACGCGACCGGATGGCGCCCGGTTTCGGCGAGACGAACGAATCGCCCTGTCATTTGCATCACTCCTGTCGCGCGACCGTGCCGCAAACGAGCCGGCGTGCCGCGCGCATCATCGTCAATCAGTGCAGGATGTCCTGCAGCCGGTAATACGCGCCGACGAACGGCAGGAACCACGCGTGCCCGAAATGGCCGGGCATCGCCGGCCAGTCGAGCTCGCGCCACGGATTCGACGCGGCCGCGCCGTACAGCACGTCGGCCATCACGCGGCCCATGTGCACCGACATCTGCACGCCGTGGCCGCTGTAGCCCATCGAGTAGTACAGCCCTTCGTGCTGCCCCGCGCGCGGCAGCCGGTCGGCCGTGATGTCGACGAGCCCGCCCCAGCAATAGTCGAGCCGCACGTTCGCGAGCTCGGGGAAGTACGCGGCCATGCCCGCGCGCAGGATCTCGCCGCTCTTCGCGTCCGAGCGCGGATTCGACATCGCGAAACGCGCGCGGCCGCCGAACAGCAGCCGGTTGTCGGGCGTCACGCGGAAGTAGTTGCCGATATGGCGCGTCGTCACGTACGCGCGGCGGTGCGGGAACAGCCGGTTCAGCTGCGCGTCGGGCAGCGGCTCGGTGACGACGATGAAGCTGCCGACCGGCGCGATGCGCCGCCGGAACCACGCGAACGGCCCGTGCTGCGACGCGCCCGTCGCGACCAGCACGCGATCGGCGACGATCGTGCCGCGCGCGCAGGTCACTTCGTGGCGGTCGCCGTCGAGCCGCTTCAGTTGCGTGACGGCCGCCTGCTCGTAGATGCGCGCGCCGACGCGCGACGCGGCCTCGGCGAGTCCGACCCCGAACTTGCCCATGTGCATCTGGCCGCCGTTGCGTTGCAGCAGGCCGCCGTAAAAACCGTCGGAGCCGACCTCGTCACGGATCCGCGACGGCTCGATCAGTTCGACGTCCGGATCGACGTCCCGCCGCAGCGCGTCGCAGGTCTTCGCGAGGCCCGCGAAATGCTGCGGCTTCGCGGCGAGCTTCAGCTTGCCGCCGCGCCGGAAATCGCAGTCGATCGCATGCTCGGCGACGATCGACTCGACGCTCTTCACCGCGCTTTCGTACGCGCGATAGAACTGCTTCGCCTGCGGCGCGCCGATCCGCGCGGCGAGCGACGCGTAATCCTGCGAGAGGCCCGTGTTGCACTGGCCGCCGTTGCGCCCCGACGCCTCGCTCGCGATCTGCCCGGCTTCGAGCACGACGACCGCGACCCCGCGCTGCGCAAGCGCGAGCGCGGCCGACAGGCCCGTGAAGCCGCCGCCGATCACGACCACGTCCGCGCGTCCGTCGACGGGCCCGTCACGGCCGGCGCGAAACGCGGGACGGGTTTCCAGCCAATACGATTCGAATTTCATCGGATCCTTCGGGACGTTCGAACGACAGGTATCGGAGGCGCGCGGCGCCCGCCGGTTGAAAACCATTTAATCACCGCCAAAAAGCCGAGTTGCCGTGTATTGGCGCGCGCCGCACGCACATTCCACCGTTTTGCGCGGCGCCCGCAGCACACTATGCGGCGCCGCGCGCCGGCCCTCCGGCATGCCCGCTCCGTCCGCGCGGATGGGGGCGGGATCCTGCCGTGTGCAGGTGCGCGAACCGGTCGCCGACACGGCTCGCATCACGCGCCGGCCGACAGGTCGATCAGCACGCTCTTGAACCGCAGGTTCGCCTCGTACGCCTGCCGGCCGAGATCCTTGCCGATCCCCGACTGCTTGTAGCCGCCGGTCGGGATCACGAAATCCGACGTGCGGCCGTAGCGATTGATCCACACGGTGCCGGCCTCGAGCCCGCGCATCATCCGGAGCGCGCGGCCCAGGTCGGCCGTATGCACGCCGGCCGCGAGCCCGTACTTGTCGTGCGCGGCGAGCGCGAGCGCCTCGTCCTCGCCAGCGAACGTCTGCACGGTCAGCACCGGCCCGAAGATCTCGTCGCGCACGGCCGGCGATTCGGTCGTCACGCCCGTCAGGATCGTCGGCGCATAGAACGCGCCGTCGCCGGCCAGCGCGATCCGGCCGCCGCCCGCGACCGCCTGCGCGCCGCCTTCGAGCGTGCGCTGCACGATCGCGTCGATCCGCTGCAGCTGCGGCTGCGACACGATCGGCGGCAGCGTCGTGCCGGCCGCCCAGGTCGCGCCCGGCCGCAGCTCGGCGAACGCGGCCGCGACCCGCTCGACGAAGCGCGCCTCGACGCCGCGCTCGACGATCAGCCGCGAGCCCGCGACGCACACCTGCCCCGCGTTGCCGGTGATCGCCGCGGCGACGCGGCGCGCGACCGTGTCGAGATCGGGCGCATCCGCAAACACGATCTGCGGGCTCTTGCCGCCCAGTTCGAGCGTGACGGGCTTGGTGCCCGATTGCGCGCACGCGGTCATGATCGCGGCGCCTGTCTGCGTCGAACCCGTGAACGTCACCTTCGCGATCTTAGGGTGCCGGCACAGCGCGTCGCCGGTGGTGCGGCCGTCGCCCTGCACGACGTTGAAGATGCCGGGCGGAATGCCCGCCTCGATCGCGAGCCGAGCGAGCCGCAGCGCCGAGAACGGCGTCATCTCGGACGGCTTCAGCACCACCGCGTTGCCGGCCGCCAGCGCCGGCGCGACCTTCCACGACGCCATCACCAGCGGGAAGTTCCACGGCGCAATTGCCGCGATCACGCCATACGGCTCCGCGATCGTCATCCCGAGATGGTCGGTGCGCGTCGCCGCGACGTCACCGCCGATCCGGTCTGCATACTCGCCGTAGAAGCGGATGCCTTCGGCCGTGAACGGCACGTCCCAGCGCGCCGCGTCCGCGATCGGGCGCGTCGAGCCGACCGCTTCGAGCGGCGCGAGCGTCGCGACGTCGGCCTCGATCAGCTCGGCCCAGCGCCGCATCGCGCGCGCGCGTTCGCGCGGCGCGCGGCGCGCCCAGTCGCTCGTCCTGAACGCGTGCCACGCGTTCTCGACCGCGCGGTCGACGAGCGCCGCATCGGCGATCGGCAGCGCCGCGTAAACGTGGCCGTCGGACGGACGGCGGACGTCGATCGCCCCGGTGCCGTCGACATATTCGCCGCCGATGAAATGCGCGCCGCGCACTTCGACGTTGGCCGGATCGAAACTGTTCATCGTTGAGGTCCTTGCTTGCAGAATTTGTCGTCGCCGGTCGATCAGACAGCAGATGCGCGCCGCGCTTGCACGAGCTGCGGATATGCGCGGCACAGCTCCGCGAACAGCGCATCGACGATCTCGCCGCCGCCGTCCGCGCAGCCCTGCGGATCGGCTTCGATGCGCCGGTCGAGCGCGTCGAACAGCCGGTGCTTGATGAAGTAGCGCCATTGCACGGGCACGCCCGCGAGAATCCGCGTCAGCGCCGCGTAGCGCGCGCCGGTCCATTTCGCTTCGAACGCCTCGCGATAGGCGCCGAACGAAAACGCCGGCGCGGCCTGCCGCCCGCGCAGCGCGTCGCGCAGCCGCGCGGTTTCGGCCGCGTCCACGTCGTCATCGGCGAGCGCAACGCCATACACGTCGCGCGCTTCATCGGGGCTCACATAGCCGCGCAGCACGTCGTCGCGCACGCGGCGCGGGTCGCGGTCGACGGGCCGGCCGTAGCCGCCCGCCCCCGCGCCGACGAGCCGGATCACGTCGCCCGGCATGCAGACGACGAGGTCGTTGTTGTCGAGCTGCTCGGCGTGCGGCGTGTCGGGGTTGCGCACGAAGCGCGCGTTCGCGCCCGGCCGCCCGCCGCGCATGCCCCATGACGCGAACCGCGTGCGGTCGCGGTTGCGCGCGGTCACGAGCGTATTCGGCGAGAACACCTTGAACTCCATCACGAGCCCCTGCCCGCCGCGATACTCGCCCGCGCCGCCCGAGCCCGGCGCGACGCCGTAGCGCAGGATCCGGATCGGCACCTCGGCCTCGTTGATCTCGACCGGCGTATTGCGCAGGAACGCATTGTTCGCGCCCGAGCCGTCCTCGCCATCGTCGGCGGCGCTGCCGCCCGCGCCGCCGCCGATCGGCCCGATCGACGCCATCACCGTGTCGCCGTCGCGGTTCATCGTCTTCACGCTGAGGATCGACAGGCCGCCGGCCGGGCACGCGGCGAGCCGTTCCGGCACGGCCTGAGCGAACGCGCCGAACGTCAGCAGGTGCAGCAGCTTGCAGGTCAGGCTGCGCATCCCGACCGCGGCCGGCTTCACCGCGTTGACGACCGTGCCTTCCGGCAGGATGCAGCGCGCGACGCGCAGCATCCCGGTGTTCAGCAGGATGTCGGGGTTCAGCGTGTACAGCACGTACACGAGCCCGACGAGCGCGAGCGCATGCCGCTCGCGGCCGCCCGTCGGGATGTTCAGCGACGATTGCAGCTGCGGATCGCTGCCCGTGTAATCGAGTTCGACCGCGCCGTCGCGGATGCGCACCGCGAGCGCGACGCGCATCGGCTTGCCGTTCGCCGAATCCTCGTCCGCGTATTCGGCGAAGCGGTACTCGCCTTCCGGAATCCCGCGCAGGATCGTGCGCGCCTGCTCCTCCGAATAGTCGAGCAGCGCGGCCATCCCGGCCTTGAAGCCGTCGATGCCGAAGCGCTCGATGATCTCCAGCACGCGCCGCTCGCCCGTATGCAGCGACGCGAACTGCGCGAGCAGGTCGCCCGCGTTCTGCTCGGGCACGCGCACGTTCGCGCGCATGATCCGCAGCAGCGCGTCGTCGACCACGCCCGCGCGGACGATCTTGCACGGCGGGAAGCGAATACCCTCCTGCTCGATCTCGGTCAGCGTGCGCGACAGCGACGCGGGCACTGCGCCGCCCATGTCGGTGTTATGGATGTGGCCGCCGACGAAGCACACGATCTCGCCGCCGTGGAAAACCGGCTTCCAGATCACGATGTCGGGCGTGTGCGTCGCGACGAAGCCGCTGTACGCGTCGTTCGTCATGCAGATGTCGCCGGGCTCGTACGCATCGATCATGCCGATCACCGCGCTGTAGTCGAGGCCGACGTACCAGGTCGCGCCGAGCGTCTTCGGCGACGCGAACGTGAGCCCGTCGGGCGTCATGATCGCGCACGAGAAATCCTCGGTTTCCTTCACGAACGTCGAATGCGCGGTGCGCACGAGCGTGTAGGCCATGCTCTCGGCCGCGGCCACGCAGTAGTTTGCGAAGATCTGCAGCACTGCCTTGTCGAATTGCATCGCGTAAGTCTCCGTCGGTCAGTGCGCGCGCGCGAGGATCAGGTTGCCGACCGCGTCGACGCGGCCGCGATACGCGGGCAGCACGGTCGTCGTGCAGTCGTCCTGCACGATCACGGCCGGCCCGTCGAACAGCTGGCCGGCCTTCAGGTCCTGGCGCCGGTACAGCGCCGCGTCGCGGAACGCGCCGTTCAGGAACACGCGGATCGTGCCGGCCCGCGTCGGCGGCGCGTCGCTCGACGCAACCGGTCGCGGTGCCGGCTTCGGCGTCGCGGCCGTGATCACGAGCCGCAACGCGACGACCTGCACGTGCGCCCGTGCGTCGAGATGGCCGTACAGCCGCTCGTGCTCCCGATGGAACGCGTCAGCGAGCGGCGCGGGATCGTCGCCGTGCAGCCACGCGAGTTCGAGCGGCGTGTCGATCTCGAACGACTGGCCCTTGTAGCGCATGTCGGCCGACACGACGATCCGCGCGCCCGCGTCGCTGCCGTTCTGCTCGACGAGCCACGCGCGCGCGGCCTGCTCGAGCTCGCGCGCATGCTCGCCGAGCCGCGCGAGCGACGCGCCGTCGAGCGTGTAGTAGGTCGTCTTCACGAAGTCGTTGCGCGTGTCGGCGATCAGACCGCCGAGCGCGCTCAGCACGCCGGGCGCCGGCGGCACGACGATCTCGGCGATGCCGATCGCGTCCGCGAAATGGCACGCGAGCATTGGCCCCGCGCCGCCGAACGGCAGCAGCGCGAACGCGCGCGGGTCGATGCCGAAGCGAGACACGATCCGGCTCACGCCCGCATACATGCCCGACACCGCGACGTCGACGATCGCCTCGGCCGTCGCGTGCACGCTCGTGCCGAGCCGGTCCGCGAGCGCGCCGATCGCGCGGTGCGCGGCGCCGGCATCGACCTTCACCGCGTCGTAGCCGAGGTTCGCATTGCCGATCACGCCGAGCACGACAAACGCGTCGGTGATCGTCGCGCGCGTGCCGCCGCGTCCGTAGCAGACGGGGCCCGGGTTCGAGCCCGCGCTGTCGGGCCCGACCTTGAGCACGCCGAAATCGTCGACCCACGCGATCGAGCCGCCGCCGTCGCCGATCGACGACACGGATACCGACGGGATATGGATCTGGAAGTCACCGATGTATTCGCCGCTCGCGTATTGCGGCTCGCCGTCGACGATCAGCGCAACGTCGGCCGTCGTGCCGCCGATGTCGAGGCTCATGCAGCGCGGCAGCCCGCTCTGGCGCGCGACGTGCGCGGCGCCGATCACGCCGGACGCGGTGCCCGACAGGATCATCTGCACGCACTGCGTCTTGCCGGCTTCCGCGCTCATCACGCCGCCGTTCGATTTCGTGACCTTCATGTCGCAGCCGACGCCCGTTTCCTTCAGCGCACGCTGCAGCGCGCCGAGGTAATGCGCGACCTTTGGCTGCACGTAGCCGCCGATCACCGCGGTCGACGTGCGCTCGTATTCACGGATGATCGGCCACACGTCGCTCGCGCAGGACACGAAGAAGCCCGGCATCTCGCGCTCGACGATCGCCTTCACCTGCCGTTCGTGTTCGGGGTTGCGGTACGCATGCAGCAGCGACACGACGACACCCTCGCAGCCGGCGCGCTTCAGCCGCGCAACCGCGTCGAGCACGCTCGCCTCGTCGACGGGCGTCTCGACGCTGCCGTCGGCCGACAGCCGCTCGACCACGCCGAACACGCGTTCGCGCGGCACGAGCGGCGCGGGCCGCTTCGACAGCAGGTTGTACATGTCCGGCCCCTTGAGGCGCGCGAGGTCGAGCACGTCCTCGAAGTGGCGCGTCGTGATCAGGCCGAGTCGCAGGCCCTTGCGCTGCACGACCGCATTGACGCCGACCGTCGTGCCGTGCGTGAAATACGCGACGTCGCGCGGATCGATGCCGTAACGCTCGCGCAGCTGGTCCATCCCGCGCAGCACTTCGCTGCCCGGGCTGTCCGGACGCGAGAACACCTTCAGCGTCTTCAGCTCGCCCGTTTCGTCGTTCAGGACTGCGAAGTCGGCGAACGAGCCGCCGATATCCACTCCGATTCTGATGCCCACTATGTTATTCCCGACAAGTCGCACAAGGGACGTGCCGTGCGACGCGGCCGCGCGGGCCGCATCGCGTACCGCGCGGCACGCGCTGGTTTCGCGTGCGTTCCGCTATGAACGCAACGTCGGCGCCGCCGCGACCACCACCGGCTCCGCCTGGAACTGCTGCAGATCCTGTTCGCTGCGATGGCACAGCACCTGCGCGCCGTTGTCGAGCCGGCGCAGCGACGGCGCGACCTGGTTGCACACGCCGTCCACGCGCATCGCGCAGCGCGGCAGGAACGCGCACAGCTCGGGGTTGTCCGCGCTCACGCCGATCGGCACGAGCGGACGGTGGCAACGCTCGGCCGCGCCGTCGAGCCAGCCCGCGCGCAGCTCCGGTGCCGACGACACGAGCAGGTGCGAATACGGGTGATACGGCGGCGCGCACAGCGCGTCGCGGCTGCCCGTCTCGACACGGCGGCCCGCATACAGCACGACGATGTCGTCGCTGATCGCGCGCACCTTCGCGATGTCGTGCGTGATGAACACGTAGGACACGCCAAGCTTCGCCTGCAGGTCGCGCAGCAGTTCCATGATCGCCGCGCCCACGACCGTGTCGAGCGCCGACGTCACCTCGTCGCACAGGATCAGGTCGGGCTCGGCCGCGAGCGCGCGCGCGAGGTTCACGCGCTGCTTCTGCCCGCCGGACAGTTCGCCCGTGCGCCGCCCGGCGACGGCCTGCGGCAGCCGCACGAGCTCGAGCAGTTCGGCCACGCGCCGCCGCGCGCGCTCGCCCTTCATCCCGTGATAGAACGCGAGCGGCCGTGCGAGCGTGCGCTCGACCGTGTGCACCGGATTGAGCGCGGTGTCCGCGTTCTGGAACACGATCTGCACGCGCCGGTGCTGCTCCTTCGTGCGTTTGCCGATGTCGAGCGCGAGCGGTTCGCCGTCGAGCAGGATCTGGCCGCCCGTTGCCGGCACGAGGCCCGCGATCACCTTCGCGAGCGTCGTCTTGCCGGAACCCGATTCGCCGATCACGCCGACCGTCTGCCCGCGCCCGATGTTCAGATCGACGTCGTGCAGGATCACCTTCGCCGGCCAGCCCTTCGCGTCGCGGCTCCCATAGCCGGCTACCGCGCGGCGCACTTCGAGCAGCGGCTTCGCTTCGGCCGGCGCCGGCTTCGCATCGCGCGCGGCATCGTCCGGCGTCACGGCCGCGATCAGGCTCTGCGTATACGGATGCGCAGGCGCATGGAGGATCTGCTCGGTATCGCCGGTTTCGCGGATCACGCCGTCGCTCAGCACGACGATCCGGTCGGCCATCTGCGCGACGACCGCGAGATCGTGTGACACGTACACGGCGCTCATCCCGCAGCGGCCGATCACGCTCTTGAATGCCTGCAGCACGTCGATCTGCGTCGTCACGTCGAGCGCCGTCGTCGGCTCGTCGAGGATCACGAGTTCGGGATCGGTGATCAGCGCCATCGCGGCCATCAGGCGTTGAAGCTGCCCGCCCGACACCTGGTGCGGATAGCGCCTGCCGATCGTGTCGGGCTCCGGCAGCGCGAGCGCGCGAAACAGCTCGACGGCCTTCGCCTGCGCGGCGCGCTTCGTCATCGTCTTGTGGATCAGCGCGCTCTCGATCACCTGGTCGAGGATCGTGCGCGACGGGTTGAACGCCGCGGCGGCGCTCTGCGCGATGTACGCGACCTTGCGGCCGCGCAGCGCGGTCAGCTCGTGCGCGGACAGCCCGCATACGTCCACGCCGCCGAGCTTCACCGAGCCGCCGGCGATCCGGCAGCCCGCGCGCGCATGGCCCATCAGCGACAGCGCGATCGTCGTCTTGCCCGAGCCCGATTCGCCGATCAGCGCGAGCACCTCGCCGCGCCGCACGTCGAAGTCGACGCCGTGGACGATCGTGGTTTCCGCCTCGCCCGGGCGGCCGCCGACGACGCGCAGCCCGCGCACCTCGACGAGGGAATTCGCTTCGTGTCGCATCAGTGTCCTCCCGCGGCGCCGGCCGTGCTCTTGCGGCGGCCGCGATGCGGCAGCCCGTCGATCAGCAGGTTCACGCCTACCGTCAGGATCGCGATCGCGATCGC
Source organism: Burkholderia sp. MR1-5-21 (assembly GCF_053427715.1). Lineage (NCBI taxonomy): Bacteria > Pseudomonadati > Pseudomonadota > Betaproteobacteria > Burkholderiales > Burkholderiaceae > Burkholderia > Burkholderia sp. MR1-5-21. Next base: position 51,001 of record NZ_JBSAXD010000011.1, on the reverse strand, counting down.
GGGCATGATCGCGACGGCCGAGCCGTCGCCGAGGCTCGCGATGTTCTCGCGCACGAGCGAGCCGAGATCCGCGTACGGCGGCTGCACGCCGAGCCCGAGGAAGCTCAGGCCACTCAGCAGCAGCACGACGAACGTGAAGCGCAGGCCCGTATCCGCGAGCATCGGGTGAATCATGTTCGGCAGCATCTCGACGCACGCGATGTACAGCGCGCTTTCGCCGCGGGCGCGCGCGACCTGCACGAATTCGAGCGTGCTGATGTTCACCGCGAGCGCGCGCGCGATCCGGTACGAGCCGGGCATATAGCTGACCGCGGCGGTCAGGATCAGCAGCGTCAGCGACGAGCCGAACGCGGCGACGATCATCAGCGCGAACATCTTCGACGGGATCGACGTCAGCGCGTCGAGCAGCCGGCTCATCGTCTCGTCGACCGCGCGGCCCGCGACCGTCGCGACGAGGCCGAGCGTCGTGCCGGTCACCGCGGCGAGCAGCGCCGCCGCGAGCGCGAGCAGCACGGTCAGCCGCGTGCCGTAGAGGATCCGGCTCAGCATGTCGCGGCCGAGGAAGTCCGAGCCGAACGGCAGCTTCGCGCTGAACGGCGCGAACACGTCGGCCGTCACGATCGCGCCGACGTCGTGCGGCGCGATCCACGGCGCAAACACCGCGACGAACAGCATCAGGCAGACCATCGACAGGCCGGCCTTGCCGCCCGTCGTCAGGCTCAGGCGCACCGCGCGGCGCTTGCGCGGCTGGTCGGGGGACGGGGCGGCGGGCGGCCGCGCGCCGCCGTTCCATGGTGGAAGCGGGTCGCCGTGCGGCGGCAGCGCGCTGCTGCGTTGAACGGGATCGGTTGGATGCATGGTCCGCCTTTCGGGCAAGGGGGCAAGGGTTACGCGGCGGTCAGGTCCGCAGCTTCGGGTTCGACACGATCGAGCACACGTCGGCGAGCAGCACGAGCACCAGATAGCCGAGGCAGAACAGCAGCGTGCATGCCTGGACCAGCGGGAAGTCGCGGTTGCTGACGGCGTCGACCATCAGGCTCGCGAGGCCGGGATAGTTGAAGATCGTCTCGACGACGATCACGCCGCCGAGCAGGTACGACAGGCTCAGCGCAATCGCGTTGGCGATCGGCCCGATCGCGTTCGGCAGCGCATGGCGCAGCACCACGCGCGCGGGGCTCGCGCCCTTGAGCACGGCCATCTCGACGTACGACGCGCTGAGCTGCTCGATCACGGCCGCGCGCGTCATGCGCGCCATCTGCGCGATCACCACCGCGCACAGCGTCAGCACCGGCATCGCGTACGCGCGCAGGAACTGGTTGAACGTCTCGATCGGGCCGCTGTACGACAGCGCGGACAGCCAGTGCAGCTTCACTGCGAGCAACAGCACGGCGACCGTCGCGATCAGGAATTCCGGCGTCGCGACGAGCGACAGCGTGCCGAGGCTCACCACGCGGTCGACGATCGACTCGCGCTTGACGGCCGCGAGGATCCCGAGCAGCAGCGCGATCGGCACCGAAACGCAGGTCGTGATCGCGGCGAGCGTCAGCGATTTCGGCAGCCGGCCCTCGATCATCTGCGACACCGGCATGTCGCTCGACAGCGAGCGGCCGAAGTCGCCTTGCAGCAGATGACCGAGCCAGCGCAGATAGCGCTCGTGCGCGGGCACGTCGAGGCCGAACTGCAGACGCAGCGCGGCGACCGTCTCGGGCGTCGCCGACTGGCCGAGCGCGGCCTGCGCGGCGTCGCCGGGCAGCAGGTTCGTGATCGTGAAGATGATCACCGACACGATCAGCAGCGTCAGCATCGTGATCGCGATGCGCCGGCCGATCAGTCCGAGCAGGGTTTGATTCATGGTGCGGCGCTCCTGGAAATGTCGCGCGCGCGGGCCGAGCGCTTGATGTCTGCTCCGGCCCGCGCGGTCAGCCCAAACGCCGCGTCAGGCGTTCCACCACACGTGCTCGGCGAACGAGAAGCCCATCATCCCGCCGGTCGGGATCGAGCCGAGGCCCGCGAGGCGCTTGTCGTACGCGTCGATCAGGCTGATGAACGCGGGAATGCCGATCCCGCCCTGCTCGGACACGAGCGCCTGCATGTCGCCGTACATCTGCTTGCGCTTCGCGTCGTCGGTCTCGGAGCGCGCGGCGAGCAGCAGCTGGTCGAACTTCGGGCTCTTCCAGCCCGACTCGTTCCACGGCGCGTCCGACTTGAAGAACTGCGTGAACAGCACGTCGGCGCTCGAACGCGGGTTGATGTTGCCGAAGCCGAGCGGATGCTTCATCCAGTGATTCGACCAGTAGCCGTCGGCCGACACGCGGTTCACCTGCAGGTTCACGCCGATCTTCTGCGCGGCCTGCTGCAGCAGCACGGCCATCTCGACCGAGCCGTTCGCGTCCGGTGTCGCGTAGATCGGCGGCAACGCGGCGCCGATCGCGCCGGCCTTCTGCAGGTGGAACTTCGCCTTGTCCGGATCGTACGGCCGCTGCGGCAGCGACGCGTTGAAGTAGCGGTGCCCCGGCGGAATCGGCTGGTCGTTGCCGATCACCGCATAGTTGCGGAACACGGCCGAGCGGATCTGCTCGCGGTCGAACAGGTATTTCATCCCCGTCACGAAATCGGGGTTCGCCGTCATCGCGTTGTCGCGGCGCATGATCAGGTCGGTATAGAGGCCCGACTTGGTTTCCTTGATCGCGTAGCCGGGCGTCGACGCGACGCGCTGCGTCGAGCGCGGATCGACCGAGTTGATCAGGTGCACGTCGCCCGACAGCAGCGCATTCAGGCGCGCGGCGTTGTCGTTGATGCCGATCAGCTCGATCTCGTCGAGATACGGCATCCCCGGCTTGAAGTAGCTGTCGTTGCGCACGCCGACCGTCGACACGCCGGGCTTGAACGTCTTGAGCTTGTACGGCCCGCTGCCGATGCCGGCCGTGAAGTCGGTCGTGCCGTCTTTGACGATCACGAGCTGCGGCGTCGCGAGGATCACGGGCAGATCCGCGTTCGCGCTGTCGAGCGTCAGCGTGACTTCGTTCGGGCCCGTCGCCTTCGCGTCCGCGAACTGGTCGGCGATCGTCTTCACCTTCGACGCGGTCGCCGCGTTCTTGTGGCGCATCAGCGAGAACACGACGTCCTGCGGCCCGACGGACTTGCCGTCGTGGAAAGTCACGCCCTTGCGCAGCTTGATGACCCACGTCTTCGCGTCAGCCGTCTGCAGCGATTCGGCGAGGTTCATCTGCGGCGTCAGGCTCTCGTCGAGCTGCGTGAGGCCGCTGTAGAACATGAAGAAGCGGATGTAGTCGGCGCCCGTCGAGCCCTTCGCCGGGTCGAGCGTGTCGGCCGTCGAACTGGTTTCGTAAGCAACCCGGATCTTTCCGCCGCGCTTCGGCGCCGGCGCGGCAAACGCGGCCTGCGCGTCCGCCAGCAGCCCGCCTGCCCCAGCGGCCATCATGCCGCCCGCCGCCATGATCCGCATCATGTCGCGGCGCGTGAAGCCGCCCTTGTGGATATCGTCGCTCATCCGAACTACTCCTGACTGTGGGAAGGTTGATCCAGCGATCCAGCTGCTTTTTTATCGACAGTTCCGGCCGCGTCCGCCCGCTGGTGGCGAATGCGGCGATGCGCGCTTCGAAACCATTTAAGCATCGCCAAAATGCGGGTTATCGCGATTCGGGCGGCCTCGACGATGCGATTCGACCGTTTTGGGCCGGCTGCGCAGCATGATTTGCTGCGCGCCCGCCTGAACCGCCGCCGCACGCGCCGGCCAGGCCGGCCGCGCATCATGGGGAAATCGTAAAGCGACGGGGTCGGCAGATTGCACCGACAAAATTGCCGTTTCAGCACGCGCGCCGCGTTCGCGGCGCGCAAACCGCATGTTTTGCGTCGAGGGCCGGTGCGGGTGGCGGTGGTGGCGAACACGACAGGAACGTCCTAGTCAGCCCGGCGGCACGCATGCAACAGTGGGCGCCCTTCTTTCCGGTCAGTGCGCGGCGCAAACGCGTTGACGTCGGCGACGCGCCGGCCGTTTCCTTCCACCGTCATCAGGACATCCAAGCATGAAAGTTCAGAAGATTGCCCGTTCCGTCGAAGCCGAGCTGCCCGAGGACTGGGGCACCGCCGGCCTGCCCGGCACCGAGCCCGCGCGCGTGTCGGGCCGCCAGGTCGCGATCCCCGGCAGCGAGGCGATCGATACCGGCGTGTTCGAATGCACGCCGGGCACCTACCGGCGCGTCGTGAAGGCGGCGGAAGTGATGCATTTCATCGCGGGCGCGGGAGCGTTCACGCCGGACGGCGAGGACACGATCGAATTCCGCGCGGGCGACACGCTGTTCTTCGCGGCGAACACCGAAGGGCTGTGGCAGGTGCGCGAGACGATGCGCAAGATCTACGTGATCTTCTGACCCGCCGTTCCCGATCGCGTCCGCAGCGGCCGCCGTGCACGGCGGCTCGCCGGGCGCCCGCATCGTGCGGTGCCGTACCGCGCCGGCCCGAGTCGATTCAGGCGGAGCCGCACAGGCACGAATGAAAACGCCCACCGTCGACCGGCGGGCGCTTGCCGCAAGAATTCCTTGTCGACCCGGCGCGCGGCGTAGCGCGCAGGCCGGGCGCCATCGGCCGCTTACAGGTCGAGCAGCGTCGCGAGATGGCCGATGTCGGACACCTCGTAGTAGTTGTAGAACGGCGTGCCCGGCTCGTGGCCGCGGTTCACGAACGCCTTGTGCTTCATCCCGAGATCCTCGGCCGTCATCAGGTCGTAGCGCATGCTCGACGACACGTGCAGCACGTCCTGCGGCTCGCAGCCGAGCTGCCGGAACATGTATTCGAAGCCCTGCATGCGCGGCTTGTACGACTGCGCCTGCTGCGCGGTGAACACCGCGTGGAACGGCGCGCCCAGCTTGTCGACATTGCTCATGATCTGGTCGTCCGACGCGTTCGACAGGATCACGAGCTTGTACTTCTTCGCGAGCCGCGACAGGCCGGCCGGCACGTCCGGATGCGGGCCCCAGGTCGGCACCGCCAGGTAGAACCGCTCCGCCTCGGCCTCGTCGAACTTCACATCAAGCTTCTCGCAGGTGCGCCGGATCGAATTCACGATCACGTCCCGATACGGCTTCCACGCGCCGAGCACCTCGTCGCGGCGGTACGCGGCGAACACGCGCACGAATTCCTCGAGGTCGACCGGCGACAGCCGGTCCGCGTAGATCTCGCGCGCCATCTCGCTCATGCGGAAGCGGGTCAGCGTGCCGTAGCAGTCGAACGTGATGTACTTCGGTTCAAAGTGGATCATGGTGACGTCCTGTCGGTGTGAGCCCCCGGAAGGCGCCGGGGCGTTGCTGGGTTCAGTGAAATTGAATCAGGGCAAAAAGTCGCGAATGCATCGTTCGTGGCCGGTCAAAACGCACGATCGCAGCATGTTGGCGGGCCCGTGCGGCACAATCTGCGGCGAGCAAACCGGTACCGCGCCCGATCGCTGGCCGCCCGCGGCGGCCAAGAGAACGAGTGCCGCGCACCGCATCGGCGCGCGATGCCGACGCCAACGCGACGCCGGTGCCAGTGCCGGTGCCGGTGCCGGTGCCGATGCCGATGCCGATGCCGGTGCCGATGCCAGTGCCGGTGCCGGTGCCGATGCCGATGCCGATGCCGATGCCGGTGCCGGTGCCGGTGCCGATGCCGGTGCCGATGCCGGTGCCGATGCCGATGCCGGGCCGGTGCCAACTGCACGCCGTCATGCCCACGACGCGATCATCGTACGGCCGCCGTTGCCGCAGAAACTGCCGAGATGGCCGGCCGATTCCGCACGGCGTGCGCGTTTTTCCGCGCCGATCGAGCCGGTTTGGCGCGTTCTCGCGGCACCGCCCGCGCGCACCGGAAAACAGGCGAATCGTCCTATCCGCGCCGCCTCGCCGCTGGCAGAGTGAACCCGTCATTCCCTACCCATCCGGAGTCCGGCGTGGCCGATACCAACACTTCCCGCACGCTCACCTATCGCCCGTTCACCGAGGACGATCTCGCCGCCGCGCACCGGCTGTCGAGCGCATTCAACTGGCCGCACCGCGTCGAGGACTGGCGCTTCGTCATGCATCTCGGCAGCGGCTTCGTCGCCGAGGACGACAGCGGCATCGTCGGCACCGCGCTCGGCTGGCGCTTCGGCGATTCGCACGCGTCGCTCGGCATGGTGATCGTGTCGCCCGAGCGGCATGGCCAGGGCATCGGCCGCGAACTGCTCGCGCGCATCGTCGAGAGCCTCGGCCCGCGCACGACGTTCCTGCATGCGACGCCCGCCGGCGAGCCGCTGTATGCGAAATTCGGCTTCAAGCCGATCGGCACGATCGACCAGCATCAGGGCGCCGCATTCCAGCCGCCGCTGATCTCGCTGCCGCCGGGCGAGCGGCTGCGTCCGATCGGCGCGAACGACGGCCCGCGGCTCGCCGCGCTCGCGTCGCGCGCGTGCGGCTACGAGCGCGGCGCGGTGATTGGCGCGCTGCTGGATGTCGCGAACGGCATCGCGCTCGACCGCGACGGCGAGTTGCTCGGCTTCGCGCTGTTCCGCCGCTTCGGCCGCGGCCACGTGATCGGCCCGGTCGTCGCACCGGACGTGCTGCGCGCCCAGGCGCTGATCAGTCACTGGCTCGCGCTGCACGAGGGCATGTTCGTGCGCCTCGACGTGCCCGGCGACGGCGGGCTGTGCGACTGGCTGCAGGGGCTCGGGCTGCCGCGCGTCGATACGGTCGTCGCGATGGTGCGCGGCAACGCGCCCGTGCGCGACCCGGCCGCGCGACCGTTCGCGATCGTCAACCAGGCGCTCGGCTGACCGGGCGCGCGCGATGAGCTTCGTCTACAAGGCCGACCCCGTGCGCGGCGAGCAGTGGGCGCGCCGGTTCGCGGAAAAGGCGCCCGACATCGACTTCCGCCTGTGGCCCGACTTCAGTGACCCGGCCGACGTCCGGTATCTCGCCGCATGGCAACCGCCGGACGATCCGGTCGCGCTGCTGCCGAATCTCGAGATCGTGTTCTCGGTCGGCGCCGGCATCGACCAGTTCGATCTGTCGCGGGTGCCCGCGCATATTCCGGTCGTGCGGATGATCGAGCCCGGCATCGTCGAGGGGATGGTCGAGTACGTGACGCAGGCCGTGCTGACGATCCACCGCGACCTGTTCGACTATGCGGCGCAGCAGCGCGCGCAGCAGTGGCGTGAGAAACCGGTGCGCGCGGCCGCGTCGCGCCGCGTCGGCGTGCTCGGTCTCGGCATGCTCGGCCAGGCCGTGCTCGACACGCTGCGGCGCTTCGGCTTTCCGTGCGCCGGCTGGAGCCGCACGCCGCGCACGCTCGACGGCGTCGACTGCTACGCGGGCGATGCCGCGCTCGACGCGTTTCTCGCGCGCACCGACATCCTGATCTGCCTGCTGCCGCTGACGGCCGACACGCGCGGGCTGCTCGGCGCGCGCGTGTTCGACGCGCTGCCGGCCGGCGCGTCGCTCGTGCAGGTCGGGCGCGGCCCGCAGCTCGACGCGGCCGCGCTGCTCGCGGCGCTCGACAGCGGCCGGCTCGACAGCGCGATCCTCGACGTCACCGATCCCGAGCCGCTGCCGGCCGGCCATCCGTTCTGGACGCATCCGCGCATCCGCATCACGCCGCACATCGCGAGCGCGACGCGGCCCGACACCGCGGTCGACGCAGTGCTCGCGAATCTCGCGCGGCATCGCGCGGGCGAGCCGATGATCGGCGTCATCGATCGCGCGCGCGGATACTGACCCCGATCGCGCGTGCTGTCGCGTGCTGTCGCGTGCTGTCGCGTGCTGTCGCGTGCCGTCGCGTGCTGTCGCGTGCCGTCGCGTGCCGTCGCGTGCCGTCGCGCGCCGTCGCGTGCCGTCGCGCGCAGTCACACGCCTGCGCACGCGATGCGCATCGCCCCGGCGAGAACGGGTCGCAGCAGAAAATGCCGAAGCGCCCCGCACAAACGCCGCATCCGTGTGTTTCGCGCCGCCATTTGACGACGCACCTGCATTTCTCGCTCGCTAGGATGAACGGACCGCTGACACCTGACGAGAGTCCCGCCCTGCCATGACCCAATCCACGCTGATCGAAGCCGATCGTCAACACCTGATCCACCCCGTCGTCAACTACCGTGCGCACGAGGCGCGCGGCGTCACCGTGCTCGACTCCGCCGACGGCGTGTTCCTGCGCGACGCGAACGGCAATACGCTGCTCGACGCGTTCTCCGGCCTGTGGTGCGTGAACGTCGGCTACGGACATGACAGCATCGTGAAGGCAGCCGCCGAGCAGATGGCGAAGCTGCCTTACGCGACCGGGTATTTCCATTTCGGGTCGCAGCCCGCGATCGAACTCGCCGAACGCCTCGCCGCGCTCGCGCCCGCGTCGCTCAAGCGCGTGTACTTCACGCTCGGCGGCTCCGACGCGGTCGATTCCGCGGTGCGCTTCATCACGCATTACTTCAACTCGACCGGGCGGCCGTCGAAGAAGCACATGATCGCGCTCGAGCGCGGCTATCACGGCTCGTCGTCGATCGGCTCGGGTCTCACCGCGCTGCCGGCATTCCATCGCCATTTCGACATGCCGCGCGCCGACCAGCATCACATTCCGTCGCCGTACCCGTATCGCCATCCGCTCGGGCATGATCCGCAGGCACTGATCGCCGCATCCGTCGCGGCGCTCGAAGCGAAAGTCGCGGAACTCGGCGCGGACAACGTCGCCGCGTTCTTCTGCGAACCCGTGCAGGGTTCCGGCGGCGTGATCGTGCCGCCCGCCGGCTGGCTGAAGGCGATGCGCGACGCGTGCCGGCGGCTCGGCATCCTGTTCGTCGCGGACGAGGTGATCACCGGCTTCGGCCGCACGGGCCCGCTGTTCGCGTGCGAGACCGAGCACGTCGAACCGGACCTGATGACCGTCGCGAAGGGCCTGACCGCCGGCTATGCACCGATGGGCGCCGTGCTGATGTCCGACGAAATCTACGAAGGGATTGCGGGAAGCCCCGCCGACACGGCCGTCGTCGGCCACGGCCATACCTATTCCGCGCACCCGGTCAGCGCCGCGGTCGGCCTCGAAGTGCTGCGCCTGTATCACGAAGGCGGGCTGCTCGCGAACGGCCATGCGATGGCGCCCCGCTTCGCGGCCGGCCTCGACGCGCTGCGCGACCATCCGCTCGTCGGCGACGCGCGTGCCGCCGGCCTGCTCGGCGCGCTCGAGCTCGTCGCCGACAAGGCACACAAGACGCGCTTCGATCCGGCACTGAACCTGCCGGACCGGATCGCGGCCGCCGCGTACCGCAACGGCGTCGTGTTCCGCGCGTTCGGCGACGGCATCCTCGGCTTCGCACCGGCGCTGAACTTCACGGCCGGCGACTTCGACCTGCTGTTCGCGCGCGTGCGCAAGACGCTCGACGACGTGCTCGCGGACGCCTGCGTACAGCGCGCGCTCGACGCTGCGCACGCGCAGCCGGCGTAACGTGCATCGGGAAAGCCGGGCTTGTGGCGCGATTGTTTCGACTCTAAAGTAACCGAACATTTAACCCAGCCGCCTCCACACGAACCATGACGGACAGCAAGCTCGACCGGATCGACCTGCGCATACTCTCGCAGCTGCAGAAACGCGGCCGCATGACCAACGTCGAACTCGCCGATGCGGTCGGGCTGTCGCCGAGTCCGTGCCTGATCCGCGTGAAGCGGCTCGAGAAGGCGGGTTACATCGCCGGTTACGGCGCGCACATCCAGCTCGAAAAGCTCGGCGACGTGCAGGTGGTGTTCACCGAGGTCACGCTCGCCGACCACCGCCGCGAGGACTTCGACCGCTTCGTCGCGGCGATCCGCAACGTCGACGAGATCGTCGAATGCCACCTCGCGAGCGGCGGCTACGACTATCTGCTGAAGTTCGTCACGCGCAGCGTGAGCCACTACCAGACGATCGTCGAAGGGCTGCTCGAGCAGAACATCGGCATCGAGAAATATTTCAGCTACGTGATCATCAAGTCGCCGTTCGTCAAGCGGCACTACCCGCTCGAATCGCTGTTCGGCGGACGGCACTGACCGAGGCCGCGCGGCGCGACGCGCCCGCGGCACGCAACGAGGAGCATATCGACATGCACGACACGATCGCGGCGCGCGTGAGCAGCGCCGCGGACCGTGTCCGCTTCAACCGCCGCGCGACACGCACCGTGCGCGTGCGCACAACCTGACGCGTCCCGTCCGCGTGCCGCCCTGCGGCGCGCAACGGCCGTCCGACCACCCGACCGAATCGAAGGACCTCCGATGCCGCTTACCTTGTCCCGCCCCGAACTCATTCGACCCGCGAACCTGATCGACGGCGCGTGGCGCGACGCCGTCGACGGCCGCTGCTATGCGGTGATCGATCCGGCGACGCTCGATCGCGTCGCGGACGCGCCCGACAGCGGCGCCGCCGACGCGCGCGCAGCGACCGACGCGGCGGCCCGCGCGCTGCCCGCGTGGCGCGCGACGACGGCCCGCGAACGCGCGACGATCCTGCGCAACTGGCATGCGGCGATCGTCGCGCACACCGAGGATCTCGCGCGGCTGATGTCGCGCGAGCAGGGCAAGCCGCTGGCGGAAGCGCGCGGCGAAGTCGCGTACGGCGCGTCCTACGTGCTGTGGTTCGCCGAGGAAGCGACGCGCGCGTACGGCGACCTGATTCCGCAGCAGCAGCGCGGCAAGCGGATGAGCGCGGTGAAGGAGCCGATCGGCATCGTCGCGGCGATCACGCCGTGGAATTTCCCGCTCGCGATGATTGCGCGCAAGATCGCGCCGGCGCTCGCCGCAGGCTGCACGGTCGTCGCGAAGCCGGCCGAGGACACGCCGCTCACCGCGCTCGCGCTCGCGTTCCTCGCGCAGGAAGCGGGCGTGCCGCCCGGCGTGCTGAACATGATCGCCGCGTCGCGCGAGCGCGGCGTCGAAGCGGTGGGCGACTGGCTCGCCGACGGCCGCGTGCGCAAGATCACGTTCACGGGTTCGACGCCGGTCGGCAAGCTGCTCGCGCGCGAATCGGCGGCAACGCTGAAGAAGCTGTCGCTCGAGCTCGGCGGCAACGCGCCGTTCATCGTGTTCGACGACGCCGATCTCGACGCAGCCGCCGACGGGCTGATGGCCGCCAAGTTCCGCAACGGCGGCCAGACCTGCGTGTGCCCGAACCGCGTGTACGTGCAGCAGCGCGTGTATGACGCGTTCGCCGCGCGCGTGGCCGCGCGGGTCGGCGCATTGAAGGTCGCGCCGGCGAGCGATCCCGCCGCGCAGATCGGCCCGATGATCAATGCACGCGCGGTCGACAAGATCGCGCGGCACGTCGACGACGCGGTATCGCGCGGCGCGCGCGTGCTGACGGGCGGCACGCGCCTGCCCGCGCTCGGTCCGAACTACTACGCGCCGACCGTGATTGCCGATGCCGCGCCCGGGATGGCGCTGTGCGGCGAAGAGACGTTCGGGCCCGTCGTCGCGCTGTTCCCGTTCTCGACCGAGGACGAAGTGGTCGACGCCGCGAACGACACGCCGTTCGGGCTCGCCGCGTATTTCTACACGCAGGACGTGCGGCGGATCGCGCGCGTGTCCGCGCGGCTGGAGACGGGCATCGTCGGCATCAACGAAGGCGCGCTCGCGAGCGAGGCTGCTCCGTTCGGCGGCGTGAAGGAATCGGGCTACGGCCGCGAAGGCTCGCGCTACGGCCTCGACGACTACCTGTCGATCAAGTACCTGTGCCAGGGCGGGCTCGACTGAGCCCGCGCGCACCAACATCGTCCGACACCCTTTCGATCCGCACCATCATGACCGAATCCGCTTCCGCCTTCGTCCCCTATCCGATCGAAGTCGCGTTTCCCGACCTGAACGCGCACCGCGCGGGCAATACGGGCGTCGACTACGTGTACCGCTTCGAATCCGGCGTGCCGGGCCCGAACGTGATGGTCAACGCGCTCACGCATGGCAACGAGGTGTGCGGCGCGATCGTCGTCGATGCGCTGCTCGCGCTCGGCGCGCGGCCGCGGCGCGGCACGCTGACGCTGTCGTTCGCAAACGTCGAGGCCTACGCGCGCTTCGATCCTGCGCAGCCGGACGCGGCGCGCTTCGTCGACCAGGATTTCAACCGCGTGTGGACGCCCGCGGTGCTCGACGATTTGTCGGTGCGCTCGGCCGAGCTCGATCGCGCCCGCGCGCTGCGGCCGTTCGTCGACGCCGCGGACTGGCTGCTCGACCTGCACTCGATGCACGAGCGCAGCGCGCCGCTGATCGTCGCGGGACCGCTCGACAAGGGTGTCGCGCTCGCGCGCCACGTCGGCGCGCCGGCGACGGTGATCCGCGATGCCGGCCATCCGGAAGGCACGCGGATGCGCGATTACGCGGGCTTCGGCGATCCGGCGAGCCCGAAGTGCGCGATCCTCGTCGAATGCGGTCAGCACTGGGAAGCGCGCGCGGTCGACGTCGCGCGCGACAGCACGGCGCGGTTCCTGGTCGCGTCGGGTGTGCTCGACGCCGCCGATCTGCCGCCCGACTGGTTCCTGCCGTTGCCGGACACGATGCGCATCGTGCAGGTGACACAGCCCGTCGTCGCGACGAGCGCCGATTTCCGCTTCGCGGGCAACTACACGGGCCTCGAACATTTCGCGGAGGAAGGCACCGTGATCGGCTGGTCGAACGGCGAGCCGGTCGTGACGCCGTATCCGGACTGCGTGCTCGTGATGCCGTCGCTGCGGCAGTTGCGGCCCGGCGTCACCGTCGTGCGGCTCGGAAGGCTGGAGACGCAGGTCGCGCCGCTCGCGCGCGAATGACGTTTCAAGCGGCCGGCGCACCGCGCCTGCCGACCAGGAACCACGTGCGGAACTCGCCCAACCCTTTCGCCGCGATCATGCCGCGCTCCTCGAAGACGAACGATTCGCCGAGCCTTGCGCGCGTGGCTTCCGTCACCTGCACGCGCCCGGCCACGCCTTGCGATTCCATCCGGCTCGCGAGGTTCACGGCCATCCCCCACAAGTCGTAGATGAACTTGCGCTTGCCGATCACGCCGGCCACGACCTCGCCGCTGTTGATGCCGATCCGCAACTGCAGCCTGCAGTGCCGCAGCGCGTTGAAGCGGGCCAGCGCGTCGATCATGTCGAGCGCCATGTGCGCCGCGCGCATCGCGTGATCCTCGGCCGGAACCGGCAAGCCCGCGGCCGCCATGTAAGCGTCGCCGATCGTCTTGATCTTCTCGAGGCCGCGCTTGTCGGCAATGTTGTCGAAGCCGGTGAAGATCTCGTTGAGCATCTCGACGAGCTGCTCGGGACGCATGCCGGCCGAAAAGCCGGTGAAGTCCACGATGTCAGCGAACAGCACCGACACCTCCGGGAAGCGGTCCGCAATCACGTCCGGGAAGCTGCCGGCGATGTCGTCGAGGTGCGCCTTCAACCGCTCGGCGATCGGATAGGGCAGCATGTTGAGCAGCAGCCGCTCCGACACCTTCTGCTCGGCGACGACCTTCGCATAGAGGCTCTGCAATTCGTCGCTCTGCCGGCGGATCAGCTCGCGACTCGCCTCCACTTCGCGCACTTTCTGCTCGAGCGCCTGGCCGTAGCTGCGCAGCTCCCGATGCAGCAGGCGCACGTCCAGCATGTTGTGAACCCGCATCAGCACTTCGGCCAGATCGAACGGCTTGCTGATGAAGTCCTTCGCACCGGCCTGCAGCGCGCGCAGCTTATGCGCCGGCTGCGCGGTGATCACGATGACCGGAAGATAGCTGTCCGCTTCGAGCGCCTTCAGGCCCTCCATCACCTGAAAGCCGTCGGTGCCGGGCATCTGCAGGTCGAGCAGGATCAGGTCGTAGCGGTTCCGGCGGTGCAGCTCGACCACCGCGGACGCATCCGTCGTCGATGCGACACGCGCGTAGCCGGCCCGGCGCAGCAGCTGCTCGAGCAGCAGGACATTGGCTTCGAGATCGTCGACGACGAGGATGCTGGCGTCGAGGATCGCGCTGGAATCGATCATGGTCCGTCACCCGGCTGCCAGATGCGCGCTAGTGCTTTCCTTCCGCGAACGCGATCGCTTCGGCAAGCGCATCCATGAACGCGTCGATCCTGATCGGCTTCGTCAGATAGCGGAAGAAACCCGCCTGCAGCCCCTTCTCGATGTCGCGCGGCATCGCGTTCGCACTGAGCGCGACGACGGGAATGCCCGACGTCGACGGATTCCTGCGCAGGATGTCCAGCGCTTCGATGCCGCTGATGTCGGGCAGGTTGATGTCCATCACGATCACCCGCGGCAACGCGCTGCGCGCCAGTTCCACGCCGCCTTGCCCCGTCGCGGCGCTGAGCATGCGCAAGTCCGCGCGCCTCGCCACCAGCTGCTCGACCAGCTTCAGGTTGGCCGGGTTGTCCTCGACATAGAGCACGGTATGCGCGGGCGCTTCGACGGCGCCGCTTTGCGTCACGCGCTCGCCGGGTGTTTCGGCTCGCGCGCCGGTCGTCGTCGCGACGTCCGGGGCGGGCGCCGATTCGAGCTCGACCCAGAACACGCTCCCCTTCCCGACCGTGCTCTCGACGCCGATCGCGCCGCCCATCAGCTCCGTCAGCCGCTTGGCGACCACGAGGCCGATGCCCGTGCCTTCCTCCGCACCGGCTTCCTGTCCGAGGCGGTTGAACGGCTGGAAAAGCTGATCGAGCTGCCCCGGCGACAGGCCCGCGCCGGTGTCGCGGACGCTCACGCGAACCCGCTGCGCGACGCCTGTGTCGTAATCGACGTCGACCGTGCCCGACGCCCGGTTGTACTTGATTGCGTTCGACAGCAGGTTGATCAGCACCTGCTTGATGCGCGTGCGGTCGGCGCGGACATGGCAGAGCGGATCGACGTGCGGGAAGGTCACGCGAATCCCGCGTTGCTGCGCCTGCGGCCCGATCATCGCCGCGCATTCCTGCAGGATGTCGCGCAGCGACACCGGTTCGGGCGACATCGATACGTGTCCGGATTCGATCTTCGCCAGATCGAGCACTTCGTTGATCAGCGCGAGCAGGTGCCATCCCGCGCGCAGGATCTGATCGAGGCTCGCCAGCTGCGACAGCGTCGGCGGCGGCGACTCCGACGCCATCAGTTGCGCGAAACCGAGGATCGCATTGAGCGGGCTGCGCAACTCGTGGCTCATCCCGGAAAGGAACTCGGACTTCGCGCGATTCGCGCGCTCCGCGGCTGCCTGGGCCTGCTTCTGGTCTTCGATGTCGGTCTCGGTGCCGAACCACTTGACGAGCTTTCCGGCGCGATCCCGGTACGGCTGGCCGCGACAGAGGAACCATCGATACACGCCGTCCGACGTACGCCTCAAGCGGTATTCGAGTTCGAACTCGTCACCGCTCTCGATCGAGTGCGTCCAGACTTCGACCGCGCGCTGGCGATCGTCCGGATGAAGAAAGCCCTCCCAGCTCTCGCCCCGGGCCTGCTCGAGCGTGATCCCGCCATACTCGAGCCCGCGCCGGTTCACATAGTCGACCGAGCCGTCCGGATCGGCCGTCCACGTGATATGGGGGATCGCATCCGCGAGCAGCCTGAAGCGCCATTCCCCCTCGATCGCTTCGACCTTGCGACGACGAAATCGCGCTGACGGACGGGCATGACGCATTCGCATGATCTTTTCCCCGGAACGGGCACGGACGCCTCTTCAGTTTAGTCGTGCGCGAACCGATCGGGAGGGGCGGCGTTCGGCGCCGCCGGGATTCGACACTCTTTTGCGGGATTCAGGCTTGCCCGGCCGACACCGCCGGTGTCATGCGCGATTTCACCCGCCCGCCATCACTCGGCCGTGTCGCGCATCAACTGCATCAGCTGCTCGCGCAGCCACTGATTGGCCTGGTCCCGATCGGCGCTGCGATGCCAGAAGCAGCAGTACTCGAGGTCGGGCACCTCGAACGGCAGTTCGAGAATGCGCGCCGGATAGCGCCTGAGCAGCCGCAGCGGCGCCGTCAGCGCGAGATCGCCGCGCATCGCGATCAGCGGCGCGACCATGTAGTGCTGCACGCGCATCTGGATGTTGCGCCGCTGCCCGATGCGCGCCAGTTCCGTGTCGACGTGGCCGCTGCCCTTGCGGCGGCTCGACACGTGGATGTGCCCCATCGCGAGATAGTCGTCCATCGACAGCACGTCGCCGTTGAACGGATGGTCGTGACGGATCATGCACGCATAGCGGTCGCGGACCACCGGCGCCTGGAGCAGCGACGGATCGCCGATCGGCGGCGAGTCGATCGCGATGTCGACGGAACCGTTCGCGAGCGCGGTCGGGACTTCGCCGCGATCCAGGTAGTAGCTGCGCACGTGCATGCCGGGCGCGTGCCGCTGCAGCAGCTCGCCGAGCGCCGGCAGCACCAGCGCCTCGGTCAGGTCGCTCATGCTCAGCCGGAACACGCGCTCGGACGTCGCGGGATCGAACACGTCTCCTTCGTGCGCGCTGGCATCGAGCAGCTGCAGCGCCTCGCGCACGCGGCCGATGATGTTCTCCGCCATCGGCGTCGGCACCATGCCGGCCGGCGTGCTCACGAACAGCGGATCGTTCAGCGTCTTGCGCAGGCGTGCGAGCGCGTTGCTGACGGCCGGCTGCGTGATGCTCAGCACCTCGGCCGCGCGCGTCAGGTTGCGCTTCACATAGATCGCCTCGAATACGACGAACAGGTTCAGATCAATCTTCGACAAGCGCATCGCCGGCCTCCTTGCCGGCATCTTAAGGCGCGCGACGCTCATCCGTCCATGCCGCGGCAGGGCCACGCGCGCGTTCGCCGTTGCGCCCGCGCGGTGGTCACGACCGTGCCGGCACCGTCAGGTACGGCGCGGTCGATCCGGGGATGCCGTCCTTGATCTCCATCCGCGCAATCGCCTGCAGGTGCACCTCGTCCGGGCCGTCCGCGTAGCGCAGCGCGCGGCCCCAGCTCCAGTGATCGGCGAGCGGCGTGTCGGGGCTGACGCCCATCGCGCCGAACACCTGCATCGCGCGGTCGCACACGTTCGTGTGCACGGTCGGCACCAGCGCCTTGATCATCGAGATCTCCTTGCGGGCCGCCTTCGCGCCGACCTTGTCGATCATCCACGCGGCCTTCAGCACGAGCAGGCGCGCCTGGTCGATCTCGATCCGCGAGCGCGCGATCCACTCGCCGACCGTCCCGTGCCGGTTCAACGGCTTGCCGAACGCCGTGCGCGACTGCGCGCGATCGATCATCAGCTCCAGCGCGAGTTCCGCCGCGCCGATCGAACGCATGCAGTGATGGATCCGGCCCGGCCCGAGGCGCGCCTGCGCGAGCGCGAAGCCGCTGCCCTCTTCGCCCAGCAGGTTGCTCGCCGGCACGCGCACGTTGTCGAACGTGATCTCGCAGTGCCCTTCGGGCGCGACGTGGTTGAGCACCGTGATGTTGCGCACGATCGTCACGCCCGGCGTGTCGCGCGGCACGAGGATCATGCTCTGCTGCTGGTGCGATTCCGCGTCCGGGTCGGTCTTGCCCATCACGATGAAAATCCGGCAGTCGGGATGCGCGGCGTTCGTGATGAACCACTTGCGGCCGTTGATCACGTAGTCGCCGCCGTCGCGCGTGATGCGCGTCGTGATGTTCGTCGCATCCGACGACGCGACGTCCGGCTCCGTCATCGCGAACGCCGAGCGGATCTCGCCGCGCAGCAGCGGTTGCAGCCATTGCTCGCGCTGCGCGGGCGTCGCGAACATGTGCAGCAGCTCCATGTTGCCCGTGTCCGGCGCGTTGCAGTTGAACACTTCCGACGCCCACGACACGCGCCCCATGATTTCGGCGAGCGGCGCGTATTCGAGGTTCGTCAGGCGCGTGCCGGGCTCGTCGTCCTTCAGGTGCGGCAGGAACAGGTTCCACAGCCCCGCTTCCCTCGCCTGCGCCTTCAGGTCTTCCATGAACGACACCGGATAGCGGCCCGCATGGACTTCGTCGTGCCATTGGCGGATGCGCGGCACGATCCGCTCGTCCATGAACGCACGCACGCGGCCGCGCAGTTCTTCCACTTTCGGGGTATAGCCAAAATCCATGATCGGTTTCCTCGATTCCGTTCGATCGGAGAACCGGGACACCGCCGTCGACATCGACGGCGAACCCGGTCGAATAAATCCTTTCCTGCGCCGACGACGTCGGCATCGCCGCGTCAGATCGTCAGGCCGCCATCGACGACGATGCATTCGCCGTTCGTATAGCTCGACGCATCCGACACGAGGTAGAGCACGGTGCCGGCCATCTCGCGCGGCTCCGCGTGACGGCGCAGCGGGATCTTCGCCATCCAGGCTTCGTAGATCTGCTGGTCCGCGAACAGCGCGCCTGCGAACTTGGTCTTCGTGAGACCCGGCAGCAGTGCGTTCACGCGAATGCCGAGCGGTCCGCACTCCTTCGCGAAGGCCTTCGTCATGTTGACGACCGCGGCCTTCGTGATCGAGTAGATGCCCTGCCGGTCGCCCGGCTGCAGCGCATTCACCGACGCGGTATTGACGATCACGCCGCCGCCCTGCGTGCGCATCATCTTGCCGGCTTCGACCGACATGAAGAAGTAGCCGCGGATGTTCACCTCGACGGTCTTGTCGTACGCCGCGAGATCGGTGTCGAGAATGTGGCCGAAATACGGATTCGCGGCCGCGTTGTTGACGAGGATGTCGAGACGCCCGTGCTTGCCGCGGATCTGCTCGAACGCGGCGGCGATGTCCTCCATCCGACCGACGTGGCATGCGAGCGCCTCGGCCCGGCCGCCCGCGGCGACAATCTCGTCGGCCACCGCCTGGCAATCGGCGAGCTTGCGGCTCGACACGATCACGTGCGCGCCCTGCTCGGCGAGCAGCTTCGCGATTTCCTCGCCGATGCCGCGGCTCGCGCCGGTCACGAGTGCAATCTTCCCCGTCAGGTCGAACAGATTCGTTGCCATGTGTCGCTCCTCCATGTGTGTGTATGCGGCGCGTGCCGCTTCAGTGTTTTTCAGCGATGCGCGTCGATCACGCGCACGGCCTCTTCGGCGAGACGCCCGGCCATATCGCCGACGCGCAGCGCCGCCGCGCTCGACGCATTGCCCTGCAGCGCGCGCGCCTTCACGCCCTGCACGATCGCCGCGAGCCGGAAAAAGCTGAACGCGAGATAGAAATGCCAGTCGCGGATCGGTTCGATGCCGCGCAGCTCGCAATAGCGCGCGACGATCTGCGCTTCGTCCGGCACGCCGAGCGCGGCGCGATCCTGCCCCGCGAGCCCCGGGATATGGCCGTCCGACGGCAGCCGCAGGCACATGCAGAAATAGGCGAGATCGGCGAGCGGATTGCCGAGCGTCGACAGCTCCCAGTCGAGCACCGCCTTCACGCGGTAGCCGTCGCGCTCGAACATCACGTTGTCGAGCCGGAAGTCGCCATGCACGAGCGCCGGCCGGGCCGCATCGGGCGGGCAAGCCTTCGGCAGCCAGTCGATCAGCGTTTCCATCGCGTCGAGCCGCCCGGTTTCCGCCGCGCGGTACTGCTTCGTCCACACGCCGATCTGCCGCTCGAAATAGTTGCCGGGGCGGCCGTAGTCGGCGAGGCCGACCGCATCGACGTCGACGTCGTGCAGCGCGGCCATCGTCTTCAGCACGGCGTCGTAGCAGGCCGCGCGATCCGGCTGCGGCAGATCCGGCAATGCAGGATTCCAGAAGATCCGCCCATCCTCGAAGCTCATCACGTAGAACAGGCTGCCGATCACGTCGCGGTCAACGCAGAGGTGATACGGATGCGCGACCGGCACCGCGCTGCCCGTCAGCGCGGTCAGCACGCGGAACTCGCGGTCGACCGCGTGCGCGGATTTCAGCAGTTCGCCCGGCGGCTGCCGCCTCAGCACATAGCGGCCACTGCGCGCGTGCAGCAGGAAGGTCGGGTTCGACTGGCCGCCGGCAAACTTCTCCGCATCGACGGGCCCTTCGAAACCGGGCACGTGTTCTTCCAGATAGCGCGTGAGCCTGTCGACATCGAGTTGCTGTGGTGTGTTCGTCATCGTCCGGATCGTTCCGTGTCGTGGGTCAGCCGTAGGTCCTGAATGCGCGCCGTTCCGGATCCTCGAGATGCGGGATTCCGTTGAACGACGCCAGATGGAACGCGTCGGCGTTGAAGAAATACTGCGAGATGCTGCTGTTGCGGATCTGCAGGTTCAGCGCGATCGCGCTCGACGCGGGCGCCGCCAGCACCTGCTGCACGGTGACGGCGATCGGGCCGCCCGAGCTCACCGCGAGCACGCGCTGCGCGCCGCTTTGCCTGATCGCGGCGCGCGCGTCGGCGACGCGCTGCTGGAACTGCGCCCAGGTCTCGGGGACGGCGCCGCTCAGCCGGTCTTCCGACCAGAGATGCAACACCTGCCTGAGCGCGCGGAAATGCTCCTTCATCGTGCCGGCCGCGAGCCGCGCGACCTCCGGATGCTCGCCGGCGGCCGCGGCGAACAGCGCATCGAAGTCGTATTCGTTCAGGCCCGGATGCCGGTCGTAGCGGACGTCCGCCCGGCCCATCCCGCGCAGGATCGCATCGACCGTCTGCGCATGCCGGTTCTGCGTGCCGCAGATCACGCGGTCGAACGTGATGTCCTGCCGCGCGAAGTATTCGCCGAGCCAGACGGCTTGCTGTTCGCCGGGGGCGGAGAGCCGGTCGTAGTTCTCCGTGCCGAACGACGCCTGTCCGTGCCGTACCAGATAGAGTTCAGCCATCGCGCCCTCACCAGATCAGATGGCCCAGCATAGCGAGCGCGCATTCATTTTTGAAATTTATTTGTTGAATCGGTCGGTATTCAGGTCGTGAATTCCCGAGCGGGTGGCCGACAGCCGGCGGCGGCCACCCGCCGGACATCGGGTCAGATCGCGGCGGCCAGTTCCGGCACCGCCTGAAACAGGTCGGCTTCGAGTCCGTAGTCGGCCAGGCTGAAGATCGGTGCTTCGGGATCCTTGTTGATCGCGACGATCACCTTCGAATCCTTCATGCCGGCCAGATGCTGGATCGCGCCCGAGATGCCGACCGCGATGTACAGCTGCGGCGCGACGATCTTGCCGGTCTGGCCCACTTGATAGTCGTTCGGCACGTAGCCCGCGTCGACTGCCGCGCGCGATGCGCCGAGTGCAGCCTGAAGCTTGTCTGCCAGCGGCTCCAGCACCTTCGTGTAGTTCTCGCCGCTGCCGAGGCCACGGCCGCCCGACACGATGATGCTCGCCGACGTCAGTTCCGGACGGTCCAGCTTCGTCACTTCACGGCTCACACACTGCGAAATGCCGGCGTCCGCCGCCGCTTCGATCGTCTCGACCACCGCGTGGCCGGCTGCCGCCTCAACCGGATCGAAGCCCGTCGCGCGCACCGTAATGACCTTGATCGGATCGGAAGATCGCACCGTCGCGATCGCGTTGCCCGCGTAGATCGGACGCTCGAATGTGTCGGCCGAATCGACCGCCGTGATGTCCGAGATCTGCGCAACGTCCAGCTTCGCGGCGATACGCGGCGCGATGTTCTTGCCGTAGGCGGTTGCCGGAGCGAGGATGTGCGAATAGTCCTTCGCGATGTTCAGCGCGGTTGCCTCGACGTTTTCCGCGAGGCCTTCGGCCAGTTGCGGTGCGTCGGCGACCAGCACCTTCGCGACGCCGGCGACCTTCGCGGCTTCGTCCGCCGCGTTCCGCACGTTGTGACCCGCGACCAGCACGTGGATCTCGGCATCAAGAAAGGTCGCCACGACGGCCGCGGCCGCCACCGTATTCAGCGTCGCCGCCTTGATCGACGCGTTGTCGTGTTCTGCAATAACCAGAATCGTCATCTCTATCCGCTCCTTTACAGCACCTTGGCCTCGGTCTTCAGCTTCTCGACCAGCGTCTTCACGTCCGGCACCTTCACGCCGGCCGCGCGCTTCGGCGGCTCGGCCACCTTCAGCGTCTTCAGGCGCGGCGTCACGTCCACGCCAAGGTCTTCCGGCTTCACGGTCTCGAGCGGCTTCTTCTTCGCCTTCATGATGTTCGGCAGCGTCACGTAGCGCGGCTCGTTCAGGCGCAGGTCGGTGGTTACAACCGCCGGCAATTGAAGCGACAGCGTTTCCGCGCCGCCGTCGACTTCACGCGCAACCGTCGCCTTGCCGTCGGCTACAACGACCTTCGACGCGAACGTCGCCTGCGGCAGGTTAGCCAGCGCAGCCAGCATCTGGCCGGTCTGGTTCGAATCGTCGTCGATCGCCTGCTTGCCGAGGATCACCAGTTGCGGCTGTTCCTTGTCGACCAGCGCCTTCAGGATCTTCGCGACGGCCAGCGGCTCGACGCTGTCGTTCGACTCGACGAGGATCGCGCGGTCCGCACCGATCGCCAGCGCCGTGCGCAGCGTTTCCTGCGCCTGCGCAATACCGACCGACACCGCGACCACGTCGGTCGCCACGCCCGCTTCCTTCAACCTCACCGCTTCTTCGATCGCGATCTCATCGAACGGATTGATGCTCATCTTCACGTTCGCAAGATCGACACCCGTCCCGTCCGCCTTCACACGGACCTTCACATTCGCATCCACGACACGCTTTACCGCCACCAGCACTTTCATTGACTCTCCCAATTCCAGTCCCTGCGATTCGCCAGATTGACGATCAGTATTCCTGATTTGCTCGAACAAACCTATCGCCCCATCCGCGAAACCGGCCTGGGACTCCGGATTCACGCCGCGCCGGAGCCCTGCCACCGCCATCGCGCGCTCAATCCCGCGCCCAGCCTTCCTGGTAAAGCTTTCCAGCCAGCACGCCGAGACGCGAAGTGAGGATGTAGTTCTCGCCGTCTTCGATCAATGCGGAACGCACGTCGCGGAAAAGCTTCTCGATCGGGAATTCGCGAGTGGTGCCGTTGCCGCCGAACAGCTGGAACGCCTCGTGCGTGATCTTCATCGCTTCTTCGGTCACGCTCACCTTGGCCTGCGCGGTCGCGTACGGGTGGCTGCGCGGCGACATCCGCGAGAATGCGAGGCTGCGGCGCGCGATTGCGCGCGCCATCTCCAGCCGGCGCAGCATCTCGCCCACGCGCAGTTGCGTCATCTGGTGGTCGATCAGCAGCGCGCCGCCCTGCTTGCGCTCGTGGCAATAGGCCAGCGCGAGCTCGAACGCGGCGCGGGCCGCGCCGACGAACACCTGGCACATGTGCGTGCCGGCGTACGACCACGTCGACGCGAGGTTGCCGAGATAGTCGTCCTTCAGCGCGATGGCAAAACGCTTCGGCACCTTGACGTTGTCGAAATAGATCTCGCCCTGAGGCAGCGCGCGCTGGCCGATCTTGTCGAGCGGCTTGCCGCGCGAGATGCCCGGCAGGTCGAGCGGAACGATCATCCCGATGCCGTTCGTGAACGCGCCGTGCTCCGCGTCGCCATAGAATCCGTCGCCGTAGTCCGCCGCCATGTAGGCGAGCGCAACCTGTGCGACCGAGCCGTTCGACACCCACGCCGAACTCTGGCCGTTGATGACGATCTCGTCGGCGCCGACCTTCGCCGTGACGTTGCCCGTCGGCTGCTTGCCGCCCGCGCTGAGTTCCTGACGATAGAGGATCGCGGCATCGGAGCCGCGGTCGGGCTGCGTGTTCATCCAGCAGCCGACCTTGCCCGCACACATGTCGATCAGTTCCTGGTTGCCGACCGACTGGGCCATCATCAGCGGCATCGTCGCGGCGCCGATCGACACGGCCAGGCCCGAATCGCCCCAGCCGAGCTCCTCGCCGATCAGTGACTCGATGCGCACCGCGACCTCCGGCGGAAACTGCGCGATCAACTGCGGATCGAGCCCGAGCTTCGCGCTCTCGACAACGGCCGCCCAGTATGGAGACCCGGGGGCAATCACGTCCTCCGGCGACATGCGGTCGAGTTCCCGGCCGATCGGGCGCAGTACGTCACGCGCAAAGCGATGAACGGTGCCCTGGATCGCACTTTCCTCCTCGCTCAACGGCGTCTCGAAACCGGTCAGCCCGACCGACGGCAACGCGGCGGATTTATGCAGACGAATCATTTCGGTTCTCCTCCTCTCCTGGAAGCATGCCGACCGGACAGCGGGTGCATCCGGCCACCTCAAATATAGGACTCTCTACCAAACATAGGTCATGATGACAAACACACAAAGGAAAAAAAAGACAGGGTATTCCCCTGTCTGTTCCGGATGCTGCCGCGGTGTTCCGGCCGCTACTTGCTTCTGGCGCTCGGCGCCTTTCCGTATACGAGGTAATGCGCGGTTTCCATGAATCGCGCATCGAGCGCCTGCGTATGGCGCCCCGTGCCGAACTGAAGCGCGAGCCCGTCGGCCATCGCGATCAGCAGCGTGGCGACGTGCCGGCTGTCGGCCGCGCTGCACTCCGGATTGGCGGCACGCACGAGCTGCGCGAGCTCGCGCGTCAGCGTGTCGTACCAGTCGTCGAGCAGCCGGCCGCATTCGGCATCGGCCGACGCGAACGACACGAAGTGCGACCACAGCGCGGTGCCCTTGGCGTCCTTCGCGTCGCGAACCGCACGCGCCATCAGCAGCTCGAGCGTCTCGCCGGGCGACGTGCTGCCGTCGAGCGCGCGCTTCAGGTCGTCCAGGTACGCGTCGATGACGGGCTCGACGACCGCCCGCAATACAGCCAGCCGCGTCGGAAAGTAATACTGGAGGTTGCTGACGCTGATCCCTGCGGCCTGCGCGACCGCGCGCTGCGAGAAATCCAGCGGACCGCCTTCGAGCAGGAGTTTTCTCGCCACGCGAACGATGGTGTTGCGTGTACGCAAGCCCTGGGCCCGCAAGCCTTCCGTACCGTTTGCTGCGGGTGCTGCGCTCGATGTGCGCCGTTTCCTGCTGCTGCGCTGCTCAATAGGCACTGTCATCGCTTTCCGTCGTCAGTTGGGCGTTACGGCCTCGTCGAAGTGATCGCGCCCGCGTTTCGCCGGGCGCAGATGACTATACCCGATGCCAGTCTCATTTTCCATCAAGCGGCTTACACCCGGCCGGTCCGGCCCGGCGCGGCTTTCCTCCTTTGCGACGACGCGGGATCCGGTCCGCCGGCGGGTCCCGCTCGAGTGTGTCCATCGACGATGTCCGGCTGTGCGCCCGCCGTCATTCCCTTCGCGCGTCGGCCGCGCGCGCCTTGCGGTTCACGCGGTCGTCGAGCAGGTTCGCGATGCCCAGCAAGGAATTGATCGCACACCATCGCAACGGCTCGGGCAGTGTCGACGGCGTCTTGTGGCGCAGCGCCGAAAGCAGCGCGTGCTCCGCGCCCCGAATCCGCTCCGCGAGCAGATGCCCCATCAGCGACTGCGTGCCGACACCGTGCCCGGAACATCCGGCGGTGTAGAGGATGTTCCGGTGGGTTCCGGTTTCGCCGACAACAGGCAGCGCGTCGCCCGCAAACGAGATGTAGCCGCTCCAGCACGACCGGATCGCGAGCCCGTTCAACGTCGGGAAGCGGTCGCGCAGCGCATTCATCAGCGCGCGATACGCTGCATCATCCGGCACGTTCGGCGTCTGCGCGCGATACACGTAGTGCAGCCGCTTCGTCGTCAGCACGAGCGTGTTACGCGCCGTCAGGCGATGGCTCTCCATCGTGAAGTGCGAGGTCACGATGCCTTCGCGCCGCGGCCAGCCGAGCGACGCCAGTTGCGCCGCGGACAGCGGTTCGGTCTCGATCGCCGATACGCGCAGCGGCATCACCTTGTCGTCGAGCAGGCCGAGCTGCGGCGTATACGCATTGGTGGCGAGCACGACGAACGGCGCGCGTGCGCGACCGTGCGTGGTTTGCACGCTGACGACCGGCCCGTCGGACCAGGACTGCACAGCCGTGTTTTCGTAAACCTTCACGCCCGCCCGTAGCGCTGCACGCCGCAGTCCCGTCACGTACTTGCCGGGGTCCAGCGTGCCGCCCGCCGGACTGTAGCAACCGAACAGGAACGCCGGCGGAATCCCGCGTGCGCGCATTGCGGCGTGGTCCAGGAACTGCGCGGGTGAGCCGAGCTCGACGCCGGTCCGCATGCTCTCGCGCAGCTTCTCCTCCTGGGACGGATGCACGCCTGCGCGAATGATCCCCGACGCGGTGTAGTCGCAGTCGATCCCGTATTGGGCCAGCTTTCGCTCGACGTAGGCGACGCCCTCGTCGTAGAAGCCGACGATCTGCTTCGCCCGCTCGCGACCGACACGCTTGACGAACAGGTCGAATTCGAGCCCCTGGCCGCCGGCGAGATAGCCCGCATTGCGCCCGCTCGCGCCGAAGCCCGCGAATTCGCGTTCGAGGACCACCACGTTCGCGCCGTGCGCCGCGAGTTCGAGCGCGGTGGACAGGCCCGCGAAGCCCGCGCCGACGACCACCACGTCCGCGTCGATGTCGCCGTCGAGCGGTGGTTGCGGATCATCCGGCATTTCGATCCAGCCGCCGAGCGGGCGGTATTTCTCCAGCGCTGCATTCATTTTGAACTCCTCTGCCCAGCGGGCAAGGGGACCGGCCGTATCCGCATCCGCGACGATCGTCGATCCCGCCACCGCGGCACGATCTGCCGACCCGCCTCGCTGCTCGTCCAACCCCTCGACCATGCTTGGCTCCGTCAGTCCTTGCTCAAGATATGGATCGCAAGCGCCGCCTCTTCGACGCCCTGCAATCCGCCGCCGTTCTCCTGGATCGCATGACGTGCGCCGGGCACCTGCCGCGCACCGGCCTCCCCGCGCAGCTGCGTCACCAGTTCGTACAGCTGACCGATGCCCGTCGCACCAAGCGGATGGCCCTTGGATTCGAGGCCGCCCGACGTGTTGATCGGGATGCGGCCGCCCAGCGTGAACTCGCCGCGCTCCGCAGCCGGGCCGCCCTGGCCGAGCGGCACCAGCCCGAGGTTTTCGGCCTGGATGATCTCGCCCATCGCCGACGCATCGTGCACCTCGGCGACGTCCATGTCGTTCGGCCCAAGTGAAGCCTGCTCGTAAGCCTGCCGCGCCGCCAGGCGGCCGATGTTGTTCTCCGGCTCGTCGATGCGCCGATGCGTGAAGCTGCGGATCACGCTCGCCGCGATCCGGATGCAGCGGCTGCGATCGGCGCCGATGCGCCGCAGTCCTTCGTCGGTGCAAAGGATCGCGGCGGCCGCCCCGTCCGTCACGGGCGCACACATCGGCAGCGTGATCGGATAGGTGATCGGCGGCGCCGCGAGCACTTCGTCGATCGTAAAAGGCTTGCGGAACTGCGAATGCGGGTTGTACACCGAATGCAGATGGTTCTTCGACGATACGGCGGCGATCTGGCGCTGCGTGGTGCCGTAGGTCTTCATGTGATATCGGCACATCGCCGCATAGATCGCCATGAACCGGCTGTACGGCCTGTCGGATTCCGATCCGGGCGGCGGCTCGATGCCTTCGCCCATCTTCGCGAGCATCGCGAAGTTCTCGTCGACGCGGGACACGTCCCACCCCGACTCGAACAACGCGAGCGATCTCGCCTTGTTCTCGACATTCATCTTTTCCGCGCCGAGCGCCAGCGCGACGTCGCTGGCACCCGCCCGGAGATGCTGCACCGCCAGATGCACGGCCGTGCTGCCGGACGCGCACGCATTCTCGACGTTGAACACCGGAATGCCTTCGATCCCGATCTTGCTGAACACGACCTGGCCCGGAATCGACAGCTGGCCCTGCAGCTGCCCGTTGGTGATGCCGGCGTAGAACGCCGCGCCGATCGCGTCGGCGCCGCAGCCGGCATCCTGCAGCGCGCCGCGCAGCGCCTCGCCCGCGAGATCGTCGAGGCTGCGCTCGAAGTGCCGGCCGAACACCGTCATGGCGATGCCGGCGATATAGATGTTGCTCATGGTGTGTCGTTCGTAGGTAGCGGACTCAGATCCTGCGTTGCTGACCCTGCCAGTACTGCTCGCGCAGGTCCTTCTTCAACACCTTGCCGACCGTGCTGCGCGGCAGCGCGGCGACGAAGTCCACGCTCTTCGGCGCCTTGACGGCGCCGAGCTTCTCCTTGCACAGCGCGACGAGTTCGTCGGCGCTCACACTCTGGCCGGCGTTGAGCTCGACGACCGCCTTCACCGCCTCGCCCCACTTGTCGTCGGGCACGCCGATCACCGCGCAGTCCTGCACTGCCGGGTGCGCCCAGATCACCTGCTCGACTTCGCTCGGGTAGACGTTGAAGCCGCCGCTGATGATCATGTCCTTCTTGCGGTCGGTGATGTGCAGATAGCCCTCGGCATCGAGATGGCCGATGTCGCCGGTATGCAGCCAGCCGTCGACGATCGTGTCTGCAGTCTTGTCCGGCGCGTTGTAGTACCCCCTCATCACGAGGTCGCCACGCACGCAGATTTCACCGGTCTCGCCCTGCGGCAGTACGTCGCCGAGATCGTTCAGGATCTCGACACGAATCAGCGGATTCGGACGGCCGACCGACGACAGCCGCTCGTCGGACGCCAGCTTGCCGTCGACGAAATGCTCGGCCGGCGTCAGGTTGGCGATCGACGCCGGCGCTTCGGTCTGCCCGTAGCCGCCGGCCATCACCGGGCCGAACACCTCGATTGCGCGCTTGAGCTTCTCCACCGACATCGGCGCGGCGCCGTACAGGAAATACTTGAGCGACGAGAAATCCAGCGTGTCGATGCCGGGGATGTCGAGCAGCCGGTAGATGACCGTCGGCGGCAGGAAGAACTCGGTCACGCGGTGCGTCGCGATCGCGCGGAGCAGCAGCGCGGGATCGGGCTTCGGCAGCACGACCACCGTGCCGCCGCGCGCGGTGCACGGCAGCGACATCATCCCCGCGGTATGCGTCATCGGCGCAGCGGCGAGGTTCACCGGGCGCTGCGCGCCGTACGTGCACGCCATCATGAATTGCGCGAAGTACGCCTGGAACGAGCGGTGCGTGTTCATCACGCCCTTCGGCAACCCCGTCGTCCCGCCCGTTGCCGACAGTGTCACCACGTCGTCCATGTCGTAAGCGACACGCGGCATCGTCGACGGCTGGCCCGCGCTCCAGGTGGCCAGCGACGGCGCCCACGGCAGGTCGGCATCGATGCACACCCACAGCTTCACTTTCGGCAAACTGGCACGCAGCGCGTCGATCGCCGGCGCGAACGCTTGCTGGAAGAACAGCGCTTCGCAGTCGAACGCATCGAGAACGTACTGGTTCTCGGCGGGTGTGCTGCGCCCGTTGATCGGGATGTATGCCAGCCCGGCACGCCACAGCCCCAGCGCGCAACCCCAGCCCGTGACGTCGTTGTCCGACCAGACGGCGGCCTTCGCTTCCTTCGCGAATCCGGCGGCCAGCAACGCGTTGGCGACGCGGCAGGACAGCTCGCCGATCTCCTGGAACGAGAAGCTGCGCTCGTCCTGGATATAGGCAGCGCCATGTGGGTTGATGCGCCACCCGCGGTCGAAGAAATCAATGATTGCCATGTGTCGTTGTCCTTTGAGTCTGTGCCGGATCGGCGACGTGCATCACAGTTGCGTCACGGTCGCGCGCGCGAGCCCGCGCTGCTCGAGGAACCCGAGCAGGTAGCGATGCCCGAACGCCTTCGAGCCGGATGCGAAGCCGACCTTCGCGGTTTCGCCGTCGAGGAGCTTGATCGCGCCGGCCGCATGAATGGCGCCGGTCGAGATGTACGGCGTGATCCCGTGCACGGTCGCGCGCACCGATGCAAGCTGGCCGCGGCCGATCGCGAAATCGACGCTGCGCTGGATCGTCGTGCGTTCGCGCGGCGGCATCGTCGGCGTGGTCGAATCGACGACCTGCTTCAGGATCGCGTCCTGGTGCTCGCGCGGCAGGTGCTTGTATTCGGCTTCCCATTTCTGCCCGAACTGGTGCACGAGCTGCATCACGTTGTTGTCGTAGAAGCCCACGCACGAGATGCAGCTGCGCACGCGCGGATCGCGCTCGAAGTAGACGGGCAGCGACGTGCCGCCCCACGGCAGGCAGAACACCGGCTGCATGAACTCGGGCGCGGCGACGGTGAACGACGCATCCGGCGCGTGCGGCGTGAGCTTCTTCTCCCACAGGTAGCAGGATTCGTGGCGCGAGCCGTCGAAGATCGTCGCCGTCGAGCCCACGCTCACCCCCGCCGCGCCGCGCGGGCCGCGCGTCAGCGTCGCCGTTTCCAGCGCATCGACGCCGGGCGTCTCGAGCGCCAGCTCGGCGGCGATTTCGGCGAACGTGTACATATACGCATTCGACGACGACACCAGCAAACCGGCCTGCCGATACAGTTCGCCGAACTGGTCGCGCACGTTGCGGATGTAGGACTGCTCGCCGGTGGTGTCGAGATAATGGCAGCCGGCCTTCAGCGCCGCTTCGACGGCGACGAGCCCAAAATTGGAGAACGGCCCGACGGTGTTGCACACCACCTTCGCGCCGCGGAATGCCTCGACGAGCGCATCGACGTCGTGTTCCGCTTCGATGATTTCGTAGTCCGCCGATTCGAGGCGCACGACGCGCTGCGCCATCATGTCCTTCGCGCGGCCAGCGTTGCGCGCGACGGCCGTGAACGGAATGTTCTGGTCGATCAGCCAGTCCATGATCAACATGCCGGTGTAGCCGCTTGCGCCATAAACGACGACGGGGTGCTTAGCCATGGTGTGTCTCCTGAAACTCGAGTGGTTGTAAATCGGGTCGATCAAACATCAGTCGATGTCGGCATCGCGTCGCGCGCCGGTCGGCCCGTGCCGACCGGACGCGCTTCGCGAACCTGAACAACGTCGTCAATTTCACTTGCGATGTGTGCGCCTTCCGGCTCACGTCACCTCTTAGAACACATTACTAAACATAGGTCATAGTGACAATAATGGAAGCGAAGAAAAAGGCGGGGTATTCCCTGCTCTGCCAGGTCTCCGCGACCGCCTTCCAGTTGTCCTCTAACCGCCGCTATCCGTGCGCCCGGGCGAAACGCTGGCGAGGTAGCGGGCCACTGCCCGGACATCGTCGTCCGACAGCGTGGCGGCCACGCCATTCATCGCGCCGGTCGGATCATGGCGCTCGCCGGTCTTGAACGCAGCAAGCTGGCTCGCCAGATAGGCCTCGCCCTGGCCCGCGAGACGCGGCACCTGATCCTTGCCCAACAGCGTCTCGCCGTGGCAGGCCTGGCAGCTGCGCGTCTGGATCACCGCCATTCCGCGTTTCGCGAGCGCAGCGTCGACGGCGACGTCCTCGTTCCGGGTCGGCGTCTGCCGCGCGAAATAGGCAGCCAGCACCTTGATCTGCCCGTCGTCGAGGTCCCGGGCAAGCGGCCCCATGTACGGGTTGCGGCGCCGCTCCGACGCGAACGCGCGCAATTGCGCCGCGATATAGGGTTCAGGCTGGCCGGAAAGCGCCGGATACCATGAATTGAGCGACTGGCCGCGCGCACCGTGACAGAAGAAGCAGGTCTCCTGCGGCTGCGGCCACGGGCCGGCATTCGCGTTGTCTGCCGCGCCGATCTGGCCCATCGCCTTCTCGAAACGCATGCCGTCCAGGATGTCCTGCCCGTAGAGCACGCCCGCGCCGGCCAATCCCGCGATCGCCACGACAGCGCCGATGATCATTGCGCGCTTCATTCACCCCCCCACGCGGCGTTGCGCCAGATTGCCCAGCGCCTGCAACGCGGCCCGGTGCCCCGAGCGCACGGCGCCGTCCATCGAGCCGGCCCAGATGTCGGCAGTCTCGGTTCCCGACCAGATCAGCCGGCCCACCTCGGGCTGCAGGAACCTGCCCCATTTCGTCCAGAAGCCGGGCGGCAACGGATGGATGCACTGCAGCGTCCACGGATCGACGCGGCCCCAGTCGAAGTCGTGGAACTGCGTCGGATGCAGCGCCTTGTCGCCGAACGCCTTCGCGTAGATGGCCGACAACGTCCGCTCGGCGGCCTCGGGCTCGGCGGGCAGCGCGCCCGGCGCGACGAACGCACTCAGCACGCCGACCGAACCGTCCGGCGGCGAGTTGTCGTACGCGAGGAACACGGGGCCGCCGACCTGGAAGACCTGGCCGCAGTAGCCGTCATCGCGCCAGAACGGCCGCCCGTAGACGTGCACCGTCTTGCGCATCGGCGCATTCGCGGGCCAGCGCCGCTGCAGCTGCGCGCGCCCTTCGGGCAGCGGCGGATCGAACACGATCTGGTTGCACAGGGCCGGATTCAGCGCGAGGATCACGCGGCGCGCACGCACGACGCCAAGATCGGTCTGCAGCTCGACGATGTCGCGATCCCAGCCGGAAATCTTGCGCACCGGGCAGGACTGGCGCACCTTGTCGCCGAGCTGCTTTGCCATCCTGATCGACAGGATTTGCGAGCCGCCGACGAAGCGCGTTTCCTGCGCGCCGCCCTTGATCGACTCGAGCTGTTCGTATCGGCAGCCGGCGCTGTTGATCACCGACAGGTAATGAAGTAGACCGAGCTGTGCCGGCGCCCCGCCGAGCGACAGCTTCGCGGCCAGGCCGAGAAAATACCCGTCCTCGTACTTCACACCTTGCTGTGCGAGCCATTCGCCGTACGTGAGCTTGTCGAGTTCCGCCGCCCGTTGCGCTTTCCACGGTGCTGCGGACGGCACGCCGCGCGCCAGTTCGCCGAGCTTCGCGCCGATTGCTTCGTCGCCACCGGTGCCGCCGTGAAGATCCTGGGCAACCCGGGTGTCCCCCGCCAGAATGACGGTCTTCCCGGCGTACCAGGTCGGGAACGTATCGACCTCGAGTTCGCGCGCCAGGTCGGCGATGGCCGTCTGGCCGGGGCCGATCCACTGGCCGCCGGCTTCCGACACGACGCCATGCCCGAGATCGTGGTTGTACGTGCGCCCGCCGACGCGGTTGCGCGCCTCCAGCACGACGAACGAATCGCAGCCGGCGCGGCTCAGGTCGCGCGCGGCGGTCAGTCCCGCCAGGCCGGCACCGATGATCGCGACGTCCAGCACGTCGCGGTCCGCGTTTGCCGTGACGGCCCCCTCCGCCAGCGGGACCTCGCCCGCCGCCAGCGACACGGCGCCCACTGCCGCCAGGCGCAGGAGCTGACGCCGGGTCGGTGCATCCGGTTTGCGTTTCCGATCCATCTTTGCTACTCCAACAATTTTCATCGGTTCTTCACTTTCTCTTCACTCTTCAGGATGACTGAGTGATCGGCGTCGGGAAGACGAGCGCGATCAGTGCGCATCCAGCACGCCGTCCTGTGAAAACAGCAGCGGCTTGCCGGCCGCATCGGCCAGCGCAGCGGTCAGCGTTGCGCGGTCAGGACGCTGGGAAATGTCGAATGACGCGTCACCCGCGCGCTGCTTCAGCACCAGCCCGTCAAGCCCGACTGCAAGCAATCCGCGCCCGGTCGCGACGAGCCCGGTGATCGAACTCTTCGTTTCGGTGCTTAGCGGCGACCAGTTCGCGCCGCCGTCGCTGCTCTGGAACAGGCTGCCAAGCAGACCGCCGACCACGATCCGGCCGTCGGGCATCGCCACGCCCGCCCACAGCGAGCCTTTGCCGCCCGTCTGCAGATAGCGCCAGTTCGCGCCGCCGTCGGTCGACCTGAGCACGGTGCCCTGCTCCGCGGCGATGTAGATCGCGCCATGACGATCGTCGAACACGTGGTACAGGTTGCGGTCCGCCTTCCCGCCGCCCGGCGGCTTCGGCAACGTCGTGCGCGTCCACGTGTTGCCGCCGTCATGGGTCTGCAACATCAGCGACCACAGGCCCACCGCGACCCCGTCCCGGTCGTTCGTGAAATTCACGGAGAACAATGGCTGATCGGCCGAGGTGTCGATCCGCTGCTTCTCCCATGTTTCGCCGCCGTCGCGGGTCGCGAGAATCGCGCCCCACTGGCCGACCGCCCAGCCGTGCTGCGCGTCGGCGAACGCGACCGCCGACAGCGTCGCCGAGACCGGCACCCGACGGGCTTGCCGGTACGTGTGCCCGTCGTCGTCCGACAGCAGCACGACGCCGTGCTCGCCGACGGCGACAATGCGCGTGCCGGCGCGCGTCGCGTCCGTCAGCATCATGCGCGTCGGTGCAGGCCACGCGTGGGCCGGCATCGCGGCCCAGTTCGCGACGGTTCCGTGGGATTGCGCAGCAACGGTTGCGGCAGCGCAGAGCGCAATACAGGCGACAAGCGTCTTGATCATGGCGGAGTCTCTTTCAGGATGTGCGTGAGCATCAGTGGCTGAACAGGCCCGGCGCACGTGCCGGCGTGCGGCGGGGAAACCAGCGCTCCAGCACGGATGCCAGCGCGGGCAACGCCGTCATCGCCATCAGCAGGTTGACGAGGAACATGAACGCCAGCAGCTTGCCCATGTCGGCCTGGAACTTCAGCGCAGAAAAGCTCCATGTCGCTACACCGATCGCCAGCGTGATTGCCGTGAAGATCGTCGCCACGCCCACCTCGAGCATCGCGTGCTGCACGGCCTTCACGATGTGCTGGCCGCCCGCGAGATGCACTTGCAGCCGGTTGTAGATGTAGAACGCGTAATCGACCCCGATGCCCACGGCCAGCACCATCACCGGCAGCGTGGCAACCGTCAGCCCGATCTGCAGTTCCTTCATGAACCAGTAGCCGATGAATGTCGCCACCGACAACGGCACGCAGCACGCGAGCATCGCGCGCCAGTCGCGGTACGCGAGGAACACGAGAATCAGGATCGCCGCGTACACGTACAGCATCATCGGCAATTCGCTGCGCGCCACTTCCTCGTTGGTCGCCGCGAGCACGCCCGCGTTGCCCGCCGCGAGCCGGACGTTGATGCCGGGGAACACGTGCGACGCGCGGTACTGCTTCACGTCATCGAGAATCCGGTTGATCGTCGTGGCCTTGTGATCGGTCAGGAACAGATGAACGGCCGTCATCCCGCAATCGCGGTTCATGAAGCCCTTCACGCGACCGACGTCCACCGACACCGCCCCGTAGTTCTCGGGGTCGATCGGCACGACGTTCATCTTCGGGTAGTCCTCGTTGTACCCCTGGTTGTAGGTGCGCA
The DNA here is from genome assembly GCF_053427715.1 of Burkholderia sp. MR1-5-21. Classification (NCBI taxonomy): domain Bacteria; kingdom Pseudomonadati; phylum Pseudomonadota; class Betaproteobacteria; order Burkholderiales; family Burkholderiaceae; genus Burkholderia; species Burkholderia sp. MR1-5-21. The sequence continues at coordinate 16,167 of NZ_JBSAXD010000011.1, read as the reverse complement.
GCATCCCCGAATACGACTGCACCGATACCACGCCGGGCTCGGTCCGCATCGCGGCCGCGAAGTCGTCTTCATAGAGGCCGACCGCCGGGTTGTCGCACGCCTGGCCGCTCGACTCGATCGCGACCGTCAGCCAGTCGAGGCCCATGTCGTAGTTGCCCGCGATCGACGTCGCGTCACGGTTGAAGCGCGCATCCGCACGCAGTTCCGGCGCGCCCGGCTGCAGCGTGCCGATCACGCGGTCGCGGCTTTGCCATGCTGCGAGCGCGAACACCACGAGGGTCAACGCGACGGTGACGCCCGCATACTTCGGCTGCGCGACCCGCGCCAGGCCGCGCAGCCACGCCGCGCGCCGTTCGCCGCGCTTCAGCGCGCTGTCCGCATAGGCCTTCTTGAAGTTGAAGCAGGACGCTGCAACCGGCAGCAGCACGAGGTTCGTCACGATCTTGTACGCGACGCCCAGCGACGCCGTGATCGCAAGCTCCCGCACCATCGGAATCGGAATCAGCAGCAGCGTGATGAACGACACGAATGCGGTGATGAGCGCCAGCACGCCCGGAATCAGCAGGCCGCTGAAACTGTGGCGCGCCGCGTCGTACGAGCTATGCCCGTGCGCAATCTCGCGCACGATGAAGTTGACCTGCTGCACGCCGTGCGACACGCCGATCGCGAACACCAGGAACGGCACCAGCACGGCGAGCGGATCGAGACCGAAGCCCAGCAGCTTCAGCGTGCCGAACTGCCACACCAGCGACGTCAGCGAGCAGAAAATCAGCAGCACCGTGAAGCGCAACGAATGGCAGTACCAGTAGACGGCGAGCGCGGTGAGCAGCAGCGCCACTCCGCAGAAACCGAGCACGGCGGTCGCGCCATCGGCGATGTCGCCGATCTGCTTAGCGAAGCCGATGATCTGGATGTCGTAGCCGGCGTCTTCGAACGGCTTGCGGATCTGTTGTTCGAGCAGATGGTTGAACGCGACATAGTCGAGCACCTTGCCCGCGCGGTCGCGCTCGTTCAGCTCGGCCGTGATCATCGCGCTGTCTTCGTTGTGCGACACGAGCGTGCCGACATAACCGCCGAGCGTCGTCGACCGGCGAATCTGCTCGACGCTCTGACGCGTCAACTGGTCGGGCGTGATCGTGCCCGCGATGATCGGCTCCGCGCGGAACCCCTCGTCCGTGATTTCGTTGACGAATGCGTTCGGCGTCCACAGCGACCGCACACCGATCCGGTCGACGTTCGGCAGGTACGTGACGGCCTGGGTCACGTTGTACAGGCGCGTCAAGCCTTCCTTGGTCCAGATGGAACCCTTCTTCGCCCGCACGACAACCGTGATCCGGTTCGCACCGAGCAGGTCGTTCCGGTATTTCTGGAACGTCCGGATGTATTCGTGACCGATCGGCATCTGCTTCTCGAAGCCGGCATCCATGCGCAACTGCACCGCGAACACGGCCATCGCGGCGGTGAACAGGCCGATCACCGCGAGCACGATCGCGCGATGACCGAAGAAGAGTCTTTCCAGACGGCTGACTAGACGATTGAGCACGACACTACCTCTTCAAGTTTTCAGTGGCGCACGGTGTGCGCCGTCTATCCCCGGGTCACCCGTCAGAAATTCCGGGTGACGAACACCCCGACGAAATTGCGATCGGCGTACGGCTGCCCGACCGAGTTGTGCCCGCCGAAGAACGTCGTGAAGTTGATGCCCGCCTGCCACTTGGGCGGATTCTGGTTGAACAGCACGTAGAGGTTCACCGACTTCGCGCCCTGCAGGTAATTCGCCGTCAGCGTCGGCGTGTAGCCATAGAGCCCGTCGGAGAACGTGATGCCGGGCGTCACCTGCCAGCCGTGAATCAGCGTGCCGTCATAGGTCCAGTTGAAGTCGATCGTCGCGCCCACCGAACTCGACGTGCCCTGCGCCATCGCGATCGGATAGCCGAGTCCCGAGTTGTTGTTCAGCCACGGGAAGTAGCCGGCTTGCGGCACCTGCGTGACCGTCTGCCCGTTGATCGTGCGCGTGACGCCGCTCGAACTCAGGCCCGGGTAGTAGATCCACGTCAGCTCCCACGTGAGCGCCGCCGAATCCGCGCCGAGCAGCTTCAGGAACGGATATTCGCTGCGCGTCAGCGCCAGCAGCCCGTTGATGTCGTACTGGAATTTCTTCTTGTCGACCCATTGCTGGCAGTTGATTCCCGCTACGCCGTTCGTGTTCAGGTCCAGCGGCCCGCCCGCGCCGTAGCAGCTCGACAGCGCGACCGCGTCGCGCGGCCGGTACGACAGCTCGGTGCCGATCGCCCAGGGCCCAAGCCCGAAGTTCGCGCTGACGCCGAACAGCTGGCGGCTGCCGAGATACGACCACTGCTCGGTGCCGTTGGCCAGCGACGACAGCACCGGAGACTTGTCCGTGTAGTTCTCGTAGTAGAACGCGAAGTTCGCATCGAATGAACGCGGCGAGTAGTTGAACTTCACGCCGAACTGCGGCCGGTACTTCGCGGGCAGGGTCGTCGTGACCGGCAGACCGATGTCGTTGAACGGCGGCCCCGCGAATGCGCCGTTCACGAGCCCATTCCTGATCGCGTTGAGCGTATCCTGATTGCCGGCTGCGCCGGGCCCGATCGCGTTCGCAATCGTGCCCGCGCTCGGGCCGGCCACGTTGAGGTTGTTCGTGTTGATCGTCAGCGGCTCCGCGCCGCGGCCGAGGCTGTTCGTCGTCGACCAGAACGAGCCGACCGGCGGGTAGCGGTTGCCGTTCCACTGGAACTGGTAATAGGCCTCGGTGCTGAACCCGTGCGACAGGTCCGCGGCAAAGCTCAGCATCGGCGCCGGCAGCAGCGCCTGCTTGAGCTGCGAACCCGGAATCAGCAGCTTCTGGACGTCGAGCGAGTTGGTTGCGTTGATGCCGCCCTGCGCGAACATGCTCTCGCCCCAGTTGATCACCTGGTTGCCGAGCCGCACATGCGCGTTGCGTCCGCCGATCGTGAAATCCTTCTCGCCCCACAGGTCGAGCAGTTGCGCGTTATAGACGACCTGCGCGGCCGCGGTGCTCGACAGCGGCGTTCTCGCCGTGTCCTTCGCGAGGAAGTCGTACATCCCCGTGCCGCGGACCATGAACTTGAGCCCTTCGCCCGGCATCTTCAGCAGCAGCTCGCTGGTCGCGCTGATGTACGTGCTGAACGCTTGCCCCTTGCGGTAGTTCAGGTCGCCGTTGTCGGCGAAGCCCCATTGGTTCGTGTTGGCCGCCGCGCCGCAGCCGTACGCGTTCGGGTCGCCGGTGAGCGAGCAGCTCGGGCTCTTGGTCCGAATCCCGGCGCCGGCCGTCAGGTTGGTCACCCACGAGGCCTGGACGGCGCCGTCTCCCATCGTGAACTCGTACCCATATGCGGTCGAGGTTGCCGCACCCAGCACGGCAATCGAAACTGTAGTATATCTAACTATCGTCTTCGCCTTCATCGCCCCACCTCATCCAGACCCGGATGCCGACGGCGCGTCCGCGCGCGTCGGCTCTATTTTTTATTTGTCCACCGACATTCAGCGTTCGCTGACCGATCTCAGCGATTCGGCGGTGAAGAAGTCGGACTTGAACCGCGGATCGTCGACCTTCTCGTACCAGCGAATGTCCTTGTCTTGACCGATCGGCGACGAATCGAGCACGTAACGTCCGTTGAGCAGGTCGTACTGCACGAACGGCTCGTTGTCGCAGGTGCCGCCCAGTTCATACACGGGGATCGGATAGCTCTCGCGCACCTTCCACAGCTTGCCCTGCGCGTCGTAGTCCTCGCCGACGAGCGCGAGCCAGCTGTCCTCGTCCAGATAGAACACCTTCTTCGACGCGACGTGGCGTGCAGACGGCTTGATCGTCGCCTCGACAACCCAGACGCGATGCACTTCGTAGCGGCGATGCTTGGCGGCGATGCCGTTCGGTGTCGCCACGTCGTGCAGCTTCGCATCGAAGTCGTACATGCCGAACGCGTTGTACGGCACGATCATGTCCTTCTTGCCCGCGAGCTTCCAGTTGAACCGGTCGATCGAGCCGTTGAACATGTTCGCTTCGTCGATCAGGTACTGGTTCTCGAAGCCGATCAGCGGTGCGTCATGCGTGTAGGCCGGCATGCGTCTTACGCGCCGCTGCCCCGGAAAGTAGTAGTACGTTTCCGATACCTTGTCGAAATACTGGCGCTGCACGAACGCCTGGCCCGCCAATGCGGCCGGCGAATTGGCCGTGAAGTACGCGGCGAGGCTGAGCTGGTCGACATCCTGCGGCGAGCTCTTGCCCTGCTTGCCCGACGGGAAATAGAAGACCTGCGGACCGATCGCGTCGATCCACTCGCTGCTGCCCGGGCGCGGCGAGATGGTCGTGACATCCAGCGGCCATTCGATGCCTTCGCCCCGATACCGGTTTTCGTAGTTCAGGATCGCTTCGGCACCGTTCTTCGGCTGCGGAAACGCCACGCCCGGCAGAACCGCCGACTGCACCGTTTCACCGTTCGACGCAAGCTTCGCCGCCGTCAGGTTCGCCTTCGAGTTCTGTTCGACGGCGTCCGGCAACTGGCATTCGCGGTGCGACGGGTACACGTCCATCCGGTAGCCCTTCTGCTGCTTGATCAGCGCGATCTGCCCCGGCGACAGCATGTTCGCGTACTTGTCGACATTGGCGGCATCGATCGAGTACAGCGGCTTCTCGTTCTTGTGCTTCCAGAAGTCGCCGCGAAACTTGCCGTACTCCCAGCCGGACTGCGACGCCTGCCGCCCGGCAAAAGCCGGCACGGCGCCGTCCTTGCTCGCGCCGCGTTCCGCGCCTGCCGGCGTGAGGTCGTCTGCGACAGCGCCTCCAGCCGCGACCAACAAGGCCGCTGCGATCGCGGACATGGCTCCGATTGTGTGCTTCCTCATCATGGTTCTCCTTCCGATTCCGCGTTCAATCGCCGGTCACGGACGAAACGCGTTCATTTCATTTCGATTGCCGGCTACCCGACTACGCCACTTGACGACTGCCCGTTGCCGTATCCCGGCGGATCGCGAAGCAAATGACCGAGTCCCTCGCTTCGCTTCAAGCCATATGCTCAGGACTGCGATTTTTATCGGCGGGTACCGCGCCCTGGTCGAACATGTGTTTCACTTCATAGGCGCTCCGTCTGTCCGCACGAGATTGCAACGGTATGCAACGGCGTTCGCGCAATGGGTAATGACCGACTGGCGGCGGCATCCTCGATGTGTCTCCTCCCCGGATGCCGCGCCGGCCGCGCTGCCCGAAAAGCGGCAGTGCGCGGCAGGCTCAGGCGCTGCCGGACCCGGCCACGGCCACAGCCCGAACCTCGACGCACAGGCCGGGCAGCGCCAGCTGCGTCACACCGACCGCGGTCCACGACGGATAGCGGTCCGGAAAGTACGCGTCCTTGACTGCCGAGAACGCCTCGGTTTCGCCCTGCAGGTTGGTGTGAAAAGTCGTCAGTTCAACGACGTCGGCAAGGCTCGCCCCCGCCGCTTCGAGAATGCCCTTCAGGCACTCGAACGCGATCCGCGCCTGCGCCTGTACGCCATTGGCGGGCTGCATGTCCGCGCCGATGCCGACCTGGCCGGATACCCAGATCGTGTCGCCTACGCGGGTCGCCGGCGAGAAGTGGTAAGCGTCGTACCACGCCTGGAACGGGGGCGGAACGATCGATTGCCGTTTGTTGGTCGATGCCATGTCAGGAACCTCTTTGATCAGACGAGTTGACGGAAACAGGGGGCGCGGAACGGATCGCCGGCCTTCAGCGACGCCAGTTCCTCAACGAACAGGATGCCCGCCGGCGTGAAGCCCGACATGCTCTGCTCGGGCAGCGGGCTGAAAACCGCGTCGTCGCCGAAGAAGCGCAACACGAGCGTGTGGCGATCAGGGAATTCGGCATCGACCGCGCCGCCGCCATGCAGCACGCCCGGGTGCAGCAGCAGCACGTCGCCCGGCTTCGTCGCCCACGAAATGATGTCGTAAGCGTCCGGATCGGCGCGACGCTCGGCTTCGATGTTCGGCAGCCGCGGCCAGACATCGCCGCCGTGCAGCGGATCGGTGGGGTCCTCGGCGTTCTGGAACGTCGTGCCGTCGTGGCGGATGCCGCGGTGCGAGCCGCGGACGATCTCCAGCGCATTGCGCTTCGGGACAGCCTCGAAGCTGATCCACGCGTTGCCGAAGTGCATTCCGTCCCACGGCAGGTACGACGTGTCCTGGTGCCACGGCGAACGCGCGCTCTTGCCGCCGTTCTTCAGGAACAGTTCCTCGGCGAAATACCAGATGTGCTGCGATCCCCACAGGTCGGCGAACAACTCGCCGAACGGCAGCGTTCCGACCAGCGCGTCGAGCCGTTCCTTCGCGTACGGGTTCGCGTTGTCGTTGTGCGATTTGTACTCGGTGCCGTCGAGGAGACTGGCGGCCATCGGTCCGGGATTTTCGATGCCCCAGTCGAATGCCGCCCGGCACTGCGCCAGTTGGTCCTCGTTGAGAAGGCCTTCGATGAGAACAGCACCATCCTCGGCAAAAGCCTTGCGTTTGGATTCATCCATTGCAGATCTCCTGATTCGTCAAATGGCAACCGGGTCGAGAACGCTTCCGGCTGGATCATTAGTAGAACATGTTGCAAATGTTAGGTCATGATGACAAAAGCAAAAACAGAAATGTGGACAGGGTATTCCCTTCCCTGTCCCGCCCCGGATCTCTGCACAGGAGGGGGCACCATCGACGCCGGCTCACGCAGGCGACCGGAAGCATCCGTTCAAGTCGGACGATTGACACACGGGACACGGCTTCAGCCGCTTACTTGCGTCCCAACGCTCCGGCCATCCAGCGAGCCGATTTCACGACACCGCACGCCCGTCACAATCGGGCGCGCGATTGAACACCGCATTCGCGAGGAAGCCGGCCAGCACCGCGTCGATCAGTTCGTCGGCCACACGCCCCGAATCCGACGCACGTTCGTCTGCACGACGGGACTGCGCACCGTCGCACAGTCCCATCAGGCCGAGCGCCAGCACCTCGGCGGGCAGCAACAGCGACAGCGACACGCCGGCGCGTCCCGCGAACGCGCGGCCACCGGCTGTCATCGGGTCGCGCCTTTCCCGCAGGAACGCGTCGAAATGGGCGCGAAACTGCGAATCGCGCGCCGCCTGCAGCTTCGCGTCCATCCACAGCAGGAACGGCTCGTGGCGGCGATAGCGCTGCCGGTAGTACGCGAGCAACGCCCTCTCCATCTCGTCGCGCGTGCCGCCCGCGTCGGCGATCCGCCGCAGCGCCGTCTCGACCTCGTCGTGATCGCGCTTGAGCAGCTCGAGCAACAGTTCCGTCTTGCTGCGGAAATTCGAGTAGAACGCGCCGCGCGTATAGCCGGCCGCCGCAGCGATATCCTCGACGCTCGCCGCGACGTATCCGTTCTTCGAGAAGATCGTGCGCGCGGCACTCAGCAGACGCTCGCGCGTCTGGTTCCTGCGCTGCGCCCTCGTCGGGATCGCCGGTCTCATGGGCGCGAACCCCGCTGCCGCCAGCGGCGATCCACCGTGCATCGATCGGTTTCCGTCATGATTAGGATATCTATTCTTTCAGGATACGACGGTTTCAGCTTTCGCAACGTTCGCCCCTCTTCGACACGCTCGATCCGAATTACGCGCGCTCCAACGCGCAATAGGCGTAGTAGATCGACGCGCAGAAGTACGACCACGTGACCAGCGCAAGCACGTAGAAGTTGAACACGATGTTGGTCGCCTCGCCCGGTATCTTGTAGAAGTCGTAGATGCAGGCAATGGCCAGTGAACCCGCCAGAGCGACGATCGTGGCCAGTGCATGGAATGTCTCTCGCGCGCGAAGCAGCCGTCTGACAAAGTAGGCGAGATAGATCGCCAACGCCGTCCACATTGCCACGTAGAAGTACGGCAGGATCCCGTCCAGGAAATCGGCGGTCACGAGGACGATCGTGCCGACGGTGGCGATCCCGAACAGGATCACGTCCTGGCGAACCGAGGGCTTGTATTGGTGCGTCACGGCCATCAGGCCGGCAACAGCGACAACCGGCATGCCGAACCCTCTGGAAAATGCGTCCAGGAAATGCGAGATACCGTAGGCAAACGGCGAGCCGGTCACGAAGAATACCAACGCATTCGAGGCCGAAAACGTCACGACCCACCACTCGAACCCAAGCAGGTAGTTTCGCTTCCTGACGAACTTCAAACCATAGATGCCCGTGGTCAATGCCAACAAGGCGGCGGAACAACAAAGACTGGCTGATCTGAGATCCATGACTAGACTCCTGAAACTGGTTGCATACGATTCGTCACTCTTTCGCCGGATTGACACTCGCCAGATAGCTGGCGATCGCCTTGCGGTCTTCCGGCGACATCGCTGAAGCGAGGTTCTTCATTGCGCCGGTGGCCTCGCTGCGCGTGCCGCCGGCAAACGCGTCAAGCTGCTTCACGAGGTAGTCGTACCCCTGCCCGGCGAGTCGCGGAAACTGGCCCTGGCCCATCAGCCGCGCGCCGTGACACGCGGCGCAGGTACCGCCCTTCACCAGTCCCTCACCGCGTGCCTGCAATCGGGGATCCGGCTTGAAGAAACGGTTCCCGGCGGCCGGCTGCCGCGCGTAGTAATCGGACAGGGCCTTGATGTCGGCGTCGCTCAGCGTCATCGCGAGCGGGCCCATGTTCGGATTGGCCCGTTGTCCGGTCGCAAAGTTGTGGAGCTGAGCCGCCACGTATTGGGCCGGCTGCCCGGCCAGGCTCGGATAGCCTTGATGGAGCGACGTGCCCTTGACGCCATGACAGCCCATGCACACGTCGGTCAGGTGCGGCCACGCGCCGCCGTCGGTCTCGTAGGCCTCGGCCGACGTCGTCACGTACCGCTGAAGGCGATAGAGATCGACGAGGCTCGGGCCGAAGACGACGAGCAGCACAACGGCAATCCCCGTGACGGAGAGCACTGCGAGTTTCTTCATCATTGCTCTCCTAGGCGCGACGCAGTGCGTTGAGCGCCTGAAGCGCGCCCTGATGGCCCGAGCGTACGGCGCCATCCATGTAGCCGGCCCAGATGGTCGCGGTCTCGGTACCCGACCAGATCAGGTTGCCGCACGGCGGGTGCAGCGCGTCGCCATGCGCGCTCCAGAAGCCCGGCGGGATGGCCGACACGCACGTGATCGTCCACGGGTCGACACGGCCCCAGTCGTGATCGTGGTAAGACACCGGGGACAATGCGTCGCGGCCCCACGCCTGCGCGTAGAACTCCGTCAGCATGCGCTTCGCCGCATCCGGCTCCGACGGGACCATCGCGTTCTCAATGAACGCGTTGATGATCCCGATTTCACCACCCGGCGGAGAATTGTCGTAGGCCCAGAGAATCGGTCCGCTGAACTGGAAGATGTGCCCGTTCAGCCCCTTGTCACGCCAGAACGGACGGCGGTAAACCATCGCCGTCTTGCGCGCCGGCGAATGCGCGGGCCATGCGCGCTGCAGTGCCGCACGTTTCTCCGGCAGCGACGGGCTGAACTGCACCTGATGACACAAGGACGGGTGGATGGCCACGATGACCTTCCGCGCACGGATCTCCGCATGGTCGGTATGCAGCGTGACGATCTCGCGATCCCAGTCGGCGATCCTGCGGACCGGGGTCGACAGACGCACCTTGTCGCCGAGCTGCAGCGCCATCTTGATGCTGAGAATTTGCGAGCCGCCGATGAACCGTGTTTCCTGCGCACTGTGCTTGATGGAATCGAGCTGCGCGTAGTCGCAATCGGCGGAATTGACCATCGACAGGAAATGCAGGAGCCCCATCCTGGCCGGCATCGTGCCGCCGGACAGCAGGCTCGACGTATTCCAGCCCATCCGGTCCCCGGGCTTGATGTCCTGTTTCGCGAACCAGTCGCCCATCGAGAGCCTGTCGAGCTCGCCGACCTGTGGCGAGGTCCACGGCGCACCGGACGGCACGTTCCGCGACAGCGCGCTGAGCTTCGTCCCGATCACCTCGTCAGTGCCAAAGGTCCCCTTCAGGTCGATCTCCGTTCGGCCATCGCCGCCGAGGATAACCGTCTTCCCGTCGTAGTAGCTCGGGAACGTGCCGACATCGAGTTCGCGGGCGAGATCCGCCACTGCCGTCTGCCCGGGGCCGATCCACTGCCCGCCGACTTCCGTGACATGCCCGCCCTCCACGTTGTAATTGAGCGTGCGGCCGCCGACACGGTCTCGCGCTTCGAGGACGAGAAAGGATTCGCAGCCGGCCAGGCGCAGGTCTCGCGCGGCGGTCAATCCGGCCAGCCCCGCTCCGATGATCACCACGTCGAGCACATCGCCCGGGATGCCCGCCGCACCAGCGACGCTCGCGTTTGCCGGCCGGGCGGCCAGCGCAAGACCGCCCACGGCAGCCGACGCACCGGCGTACTTGAGCCACTGCCTGCGCTGCATGTCGGCCGTGCTGTCTGGGGAAGACTTCTTTGCCATAGCTTCTTCGTTAGGACTGTGAAAGAAATCGCTGTCAGCGACCGATTGAGGCGGCACGCGACGGACGGTTGCTCAGGGTCGGGTCGTCACGCTGGCTTTCTCGCCGATCTAAACTAGCACATGATACAAAACATAGGTCACGATACCCAACTCGAGGGACGAAAAAAAAGACAGGGTATTCCCCTGTCTTCAGATGCCTGACGATTGCCTTTCAGCGCGAGCGGCTGCCGGCACGCACTAGGTTGCGGGCGGCTCCTGCGAAGCCGCGTTCGCACTCTTTCCGGTCGCGCGCGCGCTTGGCGGCGTCGCCGCTGCCGTCGGCGCAACGTCCGTCTCCGTCAGCCCGCCGTCCAGCGCCTTGTAGAGCGCGACGGCGTTGCCGAATTCGGCACGCCGCAGGTCCAGCAGCGCCTGTCGCGCGGCATACAGCTGCCGCTGCGAATCCAGCGATTCCAGCCGGCCTTCGACGCCCGCGCGGTAGCGCAGATTCTAAAGATTGGTACGGCGTTGGGCGCTGTCGACGACCCGGCTCTGCGCTTCGATCTGGCGGCCGAAGTCGTGAAGTACGCATTCGCTTACTCGACGGTTTTCGTGATGCATGCGAGGCTGATGTATTGCAGCAGCGTGAACCGGGCGGCATCCGACGCCGCATGCCCTTTTCCGCTAAAGTAAAACTGCAGGCCTCGATACGGCCACAATACACAGCCGGCTACGCAGTCTGCTTTTCAAAGCTCATATGGTCACAATGAAACCTCCGCAAGCCTACACCGCCGACGCGCCCACCCGAGCGGAAGTCGACGCACTCGCCGGTGCGACCGTCATCGAGTTCGGCACCAACTGGTGCGGTATCTGCTCAGGCGCGCAGCCCGCGATTCGGGACGCATTCTCGGCCCACCCGGCCGTTCGCCACCTGAAAGTCGAAGACGGTCCCGGCCGTCCGCTCGGTCGCTCGTTCCGGATCAAGCTCTGGCCGACGCTGGTGTTCCTGCGCGACGGCGTCGAAGTCGCGCGCGTCGTCCGCCCCGCCAACGCCACGCAGATCGAAACCGAAGGCTTCGCTGCGCTCGCATGAGCGCGGCGACCCGCAATGATCATGAAACAGGCTATTCAACACATCGCCATCGAAACGCGCGGTTGCGGCCTCGTCGAGTTCACGTCGCAAGTGCGCGCGTTCGTCGAACAGCAAGCAATCCGCACCGGCGTGCTCACCGTGTTCTGCCGGCACACATCCGCTTCGCTGCTGATCCAGGAGAACGCGGATCCGTCGGTGCAGCGCGACCTCGAGCGCTACTTTGCGGAACTCGCGCCCGAGGACGCATCGCGCTACGAGCACGACACCGAGGGCCCCGACGACATGCCCGCGCATCTGCGCACGGCGCTCACGCAGGTGCAGTTGTCGATTCCCGTCGAGCACGGGCGCATGGTGCTCGGTACCTGGCAAGGCATTTATCTGTTCGAGCATCGCCGCGCTGCGCATCGACGCGATATCGTGCTGCATCTGATCGGCGAGTGAACGCGCGGCGCAGGCGGATTCGCTGACGTGCAACGCCGCGACGCCGACGGCGCGTGACGGAAAACCTTCGATGCAGGAGCAATCGATGTCTGAAGCAGCAGCAATGAACGATACGAGCACCGACCATCCCCTCGACAAAGTCGTATGGAACGCGCTCACCAGCAAGCAGCGCCGGTTTGCACTCGGGGATGAGCGCGCGCTGCGGTTTCCGGCGGCCATCGCGCCCTTTGCGGCGATGGCCGATGCCAGTCCCGCATCCTTCGAAGCGCTGCGCGGATTGATCGACGCGCAGGGCCCGGTTGCTTTGGTCACGCCGGCCGAGCTCGTGCCCCCGGCCGGGTTCTCCGTCACCAGGCGTGCGACGCTGCTTCAGATGACCTGGCAAGGCACGCTCGACCCCGCAAGCGCATGGGAACACGTCAGGCTCGCCGAGGGTGACGTGCCGGAGATGGTCGCCCTGACCGCCGCGGCGCAGCCGGGCCCCTTTGGCCCGCGCACCATCGAACTCGGCGACTATCTCGGCGTGCGCAGCCAGGGCAGGCTGGCCGCAATGGCGGGCGAGCGCATGCGGCTCGACGGATATACCGAAATCAGCGCGGTCTGCGTGGATGCCGCGTTTCGGGGGCAAGGTCACGCGGCCGGGCTGATGCGGCTGCTGATCGCGGGCATCCGCGCGCGCGCCGAGACACCATTCCTGCACGTTCTCACGTCGAACCACGGCGCCATCGCACTCTACCGGACGCTGGGCTTTGTCGAACGGCGCGAAATGCATCTCGCGGTGCTCGAAGGGGCGAAGGCCTGACCGACCGACGCGGCGCGTGGCGGCCCACCGGCAACGTGACGATCGGGAACCCGGGTCGCCGTCGTTGATGGCGGTGCACGGGCGCGAGCAATAAACACTTCTTCAGCTGCAGCGGCTGCCTTTCCCCCCGCACGCTAGACCGGCGCGCAATCCGCGTGTCTGCGGATAGCCTCGGCATCCACCATTGACAACCAACGCGCCACCTCGTGTAGCGCGTTGTCGGACGCTGTGCCCTTTCATCTTTCCAGACATCCGCTGCCCATTCGGAAATGCAGGTCGTCTGAATTGGAAAACATCGCATGGTGGATTAACTGGATATTCAATAAACACCACCAACAATCAAAATGAATATTCAATAAACAAAAAATACGTCCGCCGCTATCGATTCGCGAGTGCGTCGTGCACTCCGCTTTTGCCGCACTGCCCCGGACGCAGCGTCACCGCACCTGTCGCATATCTCCCCCACACGCTCCACCGGCCCAATGTCGCCGGCACCCCAACAGGCCACACAAGATCGTTTCAGATTCCTCACCAAAGCCTGACTCGATTAACATCTCCACAAACAAATATTAATTTTTCGGTAAATATATTGTAAATATCAAAATTACCTCCTAGCATGGCTCTGCAGTTCGCGGCACCTCTGATGATTAATGTCTTTACCTAATGCATTTTCCGCGAATTACATATTCGTTCATTATCTGGGGGATTACATGAAGAAACTGTCTCGCCTGCTGTCCATCACTGCGATTTCCGTTGCCAGTCTCGGCGCATTTGCCCAAGCCGGCGACCAGCAGGCCGCGGTCGACCGGGCGTTGCAACTGATCCAGCAGAACCCGGCCGCCTTCAGCCTGGCTACCGGCAGTGCTGTCCGCACACTGAAGTTCGCGGCCGCGCAAGCGAGCGCGCCGGCGGAGGGTGACCAGTTCCAGGTACGCGACGTGATCGTCGATCCCAATGGCACTGAGCACGTGCGCTTCGACCGCTTCTACGCGGGCCTGCCCGTGGTCGGCGGCGACGTCGTCGTCCACTCGAGCCAGGGGCAGCTGAAGCAGGCGAGCGTGAGCCAACCCGCGCCGATCAATCTCGCCGGCAAGATCGGCAAGGTCGGCGACCGCTTCGTGGTACGAAACGCGCCCGACGTGGGCACGGTCGCGGCCCGCCGCGTCGCGTCCGCGCGCTTCGGCGCGGACGTGCGCCGCGTCGAGGGCCCGGATCTCGTCGTATTCGCGCGCGACACCGCACCGACGCTGGCCTACGCGGTGCGCGTGTATGGCAAGGCGACCGACGCGCACGGCGAAGCCGTGCTTTACTACGTCGACGCGCGCACGGGCAACGTGCTCGACGCGCAGGATCTGATCAAGACTGCCGCCGCGACCGGCACCGGACGTTCGCTCTACTATGGCAACCTGCCGCTGACAACCGACCAGACCGGCACGAACGCGTACCGGATGCTCGATCCGAATCGCGGCGGCGGCTCCGTCTACGACGGCCGCGGCCTGACCTCGGACGACGTCGAGCGGGCGACCGACCTGTCGGTTTTCACGAGCAGCACGAACGTTTGGGGGAACAACACGACCAGCGACCGGCAGACCGTCGCTGCCGACATCGACTACGGCCTCGCGCTGACTTGGGACTACTACAAGACTGCGCACAACCGCACGGGCATCTTCAACGACGGCCGCGGCGTGAAGAGTTACGCCCACGTGGTGTTCGACACCGGCAGCGGCACGACCGGCGCGAACGCGGCATGGCTGCCGTCGCACGTGATGGCGTACGGCGACGGCGATCCGGGCACGAGCCTGCCGAAGCCCGTCGTATCGGTCGACGTGGCCGGGCACGAGATGAGCCACGGCGTGACCGAGGCCACCGCGAACCTGAACTATTCGGGCGACGCGGGCGGCCTGAACGAGTCGACGTCCGACATCTTCGGCACGCTCGTGAAGTTCTACGCGAACAACCCGAACGATCCCGGCAACTACGTGATCGGCGCGCGCGTGGTGAGCGGCGGCCTGCGCAAGATGTACAAGCAGGATCTCGACGGCCGGTCGTACAGCTGCTATCCGTCCGGCGGCTTCTCGTGGTCGAATCCGCGCCACGATCCGCACTTCACGTCGGGCGTCGGCAACCGCTTCTTCTACCTGCTGTCGGAGGGCCCGGTGGTGCCGGCGACCGACACCGGCCTGTCGAAGAGTCAGCTCGTCTGCAACGGCGACGCCAGCTTCGGCGGCCTCGGCCGCGACAAGGCCGGCAAGATCTGGTACCGGACGCTGACCATATACCTGACTGCCAATTCCAGCTACCCGAGCGCGCGGCGCGCGTCGATCCAGGCGGCGAATGACCTGTATGGCGCGAATTCGGTCGAGAGCGCGACGGTCGCACGTGCGTGGAGCGCCGTCGGCGTGAACTGATGGCGCTGCGTGGGCGCGTTTTCGTCAAAGGTCTGACGATCGCACGGCTGGTTTTCGACCCGGACGAAAACGAACGAATTGAGGTCGAGCGTCGATAGGTCCAGGAACGGCAGGTGGCGATCGGCCGACTGCGGGTGCAGTCGGCTGATCAACGGACATTTCATCCGCGCGGCGAGACTGCGTGTTCGAGAAAGTCGAGGAAGTGCGCCCGTTCTTGGAGCCGGCCGAGTCTCCCTCCATTGATCCCACGTTCCACACCGACCCCGTATGCCGAGATCGTCACCGAACGACACCGTTGAACTCCTGAGCCGGCGGCATATAACACAATTGCAGTGTGTGCCTTCTCTGCGCGCGGGCTTTCAGCCCATGAGCGCACCCGCCCTGTGGCGCCCCTATCACGGGCGCACTATTCGTCAGCAGTTGAAGAACAAGTTCGGACAGCCCGCCCGACAGCGGGTGGCAGCCGATTGCTCCCGTTCGTCCCGATGACGTGAACCGATCTGCCTTTGGTGCTGGGAGCAGCGTTCCAAGCGGGCGTCCGGATAGGCGAACTGTCGGAGAAAAAGACTCAGACAACTGGCCCAACGTTGAAGGAGTCTCGATATGAAATCAGGTTTGATGTTGATGGCAGTCAGCGCTTTGCTTCTCGTGCCGGGCATCGCAAGCGCAAAGGACGTGCGGGCGGTTCCGTCGTACTCGCACCAGACGGTGCAGGATAGCGGTCTCAAGATGATGGACAACGCCAACGCATCCGCCCAAGCCGAAACGGACATGTCATATGGCGGATCTCCCGATACGGGGAACACGTCAAGCGGCTCACGCGCCCGGATTTGCAAGACCGGATCGCCATGCGGCTTGTACATTGGCCGCTGATGCATGAATGCCGCCGCACGGCGTGAAAACGGGGTCGCTTGTCCATCGAGGGTCAGGACAGGCGACCCGGCACGTGGGCCGAGGGTCAGGGGCGTTGGCCCGCTTCTGCCCGCCGCATCGTCGTCACA